>DLVS01000300.1 GCA_003445095.1 Verrucomicrobiales bacterium | reverse complement strand
GGGGCCGCTGAATACTCCGGAGAAGCAAACGGACTATCTCAGCTTTTACGGGAATCTGATGAACAAAGTGGATTCCCAATTGGGACAGCTCCTGAGTGTCTTCGACCAAGGTGGATCGGCCGGTCGGCAAATGCTGCAGGATACCATCATCATTCGCACCTCGGATCACGGCGAGCTGGCCATGTGCCACGGTGGCATGCGCCAGAAATCCTTTGTGGCTTATGAGGAGGCGCTCCGGGTTCCGTTGGTCTGGTCCAATCCGGAACTGTTCCCCACGGCGAGAACCTCGAGCGCCCTGGTGTCCCACGTGGACCTTCTGCCGACGTTGTGCGAACTGGTGCGGGTTCCCAACTGGCGTTCTAAGGGATTCAAAGGGGTGGACTACAGCAGCATCCTGCTGAACCCGTCGGCACCGCCGGTTCAAGACTACCTTCTGTTCACTTCCGACGACATCTATGCCGGCCAGAATCAAGCGACCTTTCCCAACGGAGTGGCCCATCCGATCAATCGCATTCAGATGATTCGGACAACGGATTTCAAATACGTTCGCTACTACGGCGATCCGTCGGTAGGCGAGCAGGATGAGTTCTATGACCTTCGGCCCACCGGCGGCGATTACGACAGCACCTTCCAACAGCCGCTGGAACTGAAGAATCTTTCCTTCTGGGCAGAGACCCGGCCCAACCCGCCCGCATTAACTCCGGAACAAACGGCTGCGCGTGACAAGTTGGCCTACGACCTGCCATTTGCTGCCGCGCAGCGCCTGCAACCGCTTCCGCCCACGGCGCCGGTACCGCCCGATGATGTCCAAGTCCAAGTCGTCACCTACCGCAAGGAAGGACCCACGGGCGGATTCCAGGAACAGACCCAAGTCCAGATCACGTTTGTATCCCGTTCGAACGAAGTCTATTTCCTTCAGCGTTCTTCTGACCTCATCCATTGGGAGGACATCTCGGCGGTCGCCTGTGGGACACAATTGCCGTACCCGCCTCCCCTCATTCCGCAGACGGTGGAAGGCAACAACGGCCCCATCGCGTTGTGCACGCCGCCGGTGAACGCGGCCGAGTTCTATCGGCTCGTGTGGGCTGCGAAGCCGGCCGGGCCGCCGTGATCAATACCGCTCCAGACAGCTTCCACGTGATGGCCAAGCCATCGGGCGCCATCTGCAATCTGGACTGCCAATACTGTTTCTACCTCGACAAAGAATCGCTCTTCGACCGCAGCTCCCGCTTCCGGATGAGCGACGAGGTGTTGGCCGCGTACGTGCGCCAACAGTTCGAAAGCCAACGTGGCGCCGAAGTCGTATTCGCTTGGCAAGGCGGCGAGCCGACGTTGATGGGCTTGGAGTTTTTCGAACGGGCCGTTGGACTCCAGCGCCAACACGCCCGCGGCCGCACGGTGCAAAATGCGTTTCAAACGAACGGAGTTTTGTTGGATGACGCGTGGGGTGAGTTCTTAGGTCGCGAAAACTTTCTCGTAGGACTCAGCATCGATGGACCGGCGGAATGGCATGACCGTTATCGTGTGGACAAAGCAGGAAAGCCGACTTTCGAGCGGGTGAGACGTGGCCTGGAGGTGTTGAAGAAACACGGCGTCGAGTTCAACACCTTGACCGTCGTTCATCGCGAGAACGCCCGACATCCGCTGGAGGTATACCGATTTCTCAAAGAGATCGGCTCGGGATTCTTGCAGTTCGTTCCGCTGGTGGAGCGGCTTCCTGGCGAGGCGACCCGGGCACGGGGACTGACTCACGCGCTTCCACCCCGACCAGGCTCCGACGAAACCCGCGTCACGGAATGGTCCGTTAGCGCGGCCGACTACGGCGAATTCTTGGTAACGATCTTCGACGAGTGGGTGCGGAAGGACGTCGGGAAGACGTTTGTGCAGTTGTTCGATGTGACGCTGGGCATTTGGTTGGGACTGCCAGCGGGCTTGTGCCTCTTCCGCGAAACCTGCGGAGACGGTGTGGCCCTGGAACACAATGGCGACGTGTTCTCGTGCGACCACTTCGTCTACCCCGAATATCGGATCGGGAATTTGCTGAACACCAGCCTCGGCGACTTGGTACGCGGTCCCCAGCAACGGGCGTTCGGAGCGGCCAAAGCGGGGACCTTGCCGGAGTATTGTCGAAAGTGTGATGTCCGCTTCGCGTGTAATGGCGAATGCCCGAAGAATCGGTTTATTACTACGCCCGATGGCATGCCGGGATTGAACTACCTGTGTTCCGCCTACCAGCGGTTCTTCCGTCACGCCGGCCCCGCCATGAACACGATGGCTCGACTCATCCGCGCTCGTCGCGCACCGGCTGAAATCATGACGCTGGCGTCGGCCCATGGTAAGGACGAGTTCCACCTCGTCCCCATCTAGATCCGCTGCGTGCGTGGCGTCTCCACAAGAGGAATCACGGGAGACGCCACGCACCCAACGCTGCCCTCGTTCCGCCCGGGAATCTTTACCACCAGGCCGGATTTGAATGGGGCCGCGGATGGAACGTAGCCCTACCACCGTGGCGCTTGCCGACCGCACCTCCCCTTCCCTACGCTGCGCTCCATGAAATCCCTGCTCGGAATGGCTGTGGTCGCTTTGTTTTTGGTTCCAGCCCTCGCCGCGGACAAATCGTATAAGATTGCCGTCATCCCTAAGGGCACGACCCACGAGTTCTGGAAATCCATTCATGCTGGGGCGGTGAAGGCCAAGGAGGAACTCGTTGCCAAAGGCGTCACCGTGGAATTGTTCTGGAAAGGCCCGCTCCGAGAGGACGACCGCGATCAACAAATCCAAGTCGTCGAGAATTTCACCGCTCGCAAGGTCAGTGGACTCGTGCTCGCCCCACTCGATTCTCAGGCGTTGGTCGCTCCCGTGGCCAGCGCGGCTCAAGCGGGTGTTCCGACGGTGGTCATCGATTCGGACCTCAAGTCGGACCGCCAGATTAGCTTCGTCGCGACCGACAATTTCAAAGGAGGCCAGATGGGCGGCGCATTTCTGGCCCAACAGCTCGGAGGCAAAGGCAAGGTCATCTTGTTGCGGTATCAGGTTGGCAGTGCCAGCACGGAGGCCCGCGAAGCAGGCTTCCTCGACGCCCTCAAGAAGTATCCCGACATCAAATTAATCTCTTCCGATCAACATGCCGGTGCGACGCGTGAATTGGCCTATCAGACGTCGCAGAATTTGTTGAATCGGTTCGGCCGCGAAGTGGACGGAATATTTTGTCCTAACGAAACAGCGACGATCGCGATGACCAAAGCGTTGCGGGATCTGGGGCGGGCCGGTGGCAAGGTAAAACTGGTGGGGTTCGATTCCGGCTCGCAATCGGTGTTGGACCTCAAAGCGGGGGACGTGCAAGCGCTGGTCGTGCAGGATCCCTTGAAGATGGGTTATCTCGGCGTGATGACGTTGATGCAACATTTGGAGGGTAAGTCTGTAGAAAAGCGGGTGGATACGGGTGTGACCTTGATCACCAAGGAGAACATGAACGAGCCGGCGATGGCGGCTTTGCTCGCACCACCGATTCAGAAGTATTTGAAGGAATAAGCTAAGCCGCCTGATTCCGGCCAAAACGGGATCGTAGCCCTGTCTAAATGAACGGCGGCGAGGGATACGGTCGATTTGGGGAAACGACCGGCCAGAATTCCCTTTCAACCTGCAGAGATCGGCTTATCAACTGGATCACACCTGGTGCTTGGCGCTCTCAAACAACATTCCCAACAGTCACCCCAACCATCATGAATCGAATCCATCTCGTTTGCCTCCTCTTGCTCGTTACTTTGAGCAACCTCGCCTCGGCTCTTTCGCAGGACCTCCCCAAAACTCAGCCGAAGCTGCTCACCATTATCCGCGAAGAAGTGAAGGTCGGCCGGGCCGCGGAACACTCCAAACACGAGGCCGGCTGGCCCGCCGCTTACGAAAAAGCGAAATCACCCGACTACTACTTGGCGCTCGTTTCCATGACAGGACCGTCAGAAGTCTGGTACGTGGTTCCGGCCGAGTCGTACACCCAAGTGGCTGAATCGATGAAACGAGAAGACAA
Organism: Verrucomicrobiales bacterium; assembly: GCA_003445095.1. Taxonomy (GTDB): domain Bacteria; phylum Verrucomicrobiota; class Verrucomicrobiia; order Limisphaerales; family UBA9464; genus UBA9464. The sequence continues at coordinate 3,529 of DLVS01000300.1, read as the reverse complement.
AGACCCAGTGCTGTCTGCTGAACTTGCTCGCCTGGCGCTGGCTGACGCCGAATACGTCAGCCGTGTGACGACGGTCAATGCCGTCGCCCGGCCCGAATTGAGTCTAGGCACCTTTCCCGACATGTCGAAGGTTCGATTCTTTGAAATTGGCATTTATCGAGTGCGTCCCGGTCAAGACCTGGTGTTCGAAGAAATCGCGAAGGCATACGGGGCCGCCCGGAAACGGGCCGCCCCCGACTCGAGCTATCGCACCTATCAGATCAGCGCCGGGATGCCTGGCCCGGCCTTCTTGGTCATCTCCACGGTCGAAGATTTTGCCGCCTTCGATAAGTCGATGGCGGACGATCTGGCTACTTTCAAGGGCGCCACCCCCGATGAGCAGGCAATCTTCAAGAAGTGGGGAGACGCGGTGACAAGCGAAGAGACCCAACGCTTCCGGTTAGATCCTGTTCAAAGCTACGTCCCTAAGGAGACGCGGGCGAAGGACCCCGAGTTCTGGCAGCCGAAGTGATTCGAGCTGGAACTCTGGTCTCACTGGCAAACTTCAAACGACGGAATCGTTTTCGCCGTGCTTGGTCTGGCACCGGGAGCAGTTCGGCGGCGCTAACGGTCGCGTGTACACAGCCGAGGGGGGGGATCCCTGAGGGCTCTCATTCGAGCGCGTTCGGGGCCGGGTACTCAATCTCCGTTTTCGGTTAGATATAAAACATTCGGGCCGGATCAGCGCCAGCCTCGACGAGCTGCTGAAAATTGATGTCTGATGCTTCACTTTCAACGGCGCAGCGAAGGCGCTTCCAACACTCGCGGAGTTGGACCGGACAGGCGTCGTCGATGAGAGCCGGTGAATCGAACAACGCGCCGTGAACACAACGCAGCACATCGCCGAAGGTGATTTCCGCGGGTGACCGCGCGAGTTGGTACCCGCCGGCCTTTCCTCGGACGCTCCGGACAATGTCCGCCGACTTCAATTCGATTAGGATCTGCACCAAGTAGTTCGGCGGGACGCCATTTTCACGCGCGATCTCCTCGACGCGACATACCTCCCGGTTTCCATGGCGCCTGGCCAACGACAATATCGCGCGCGTGGCGTAATCGCTTTTTACCGAGAGCTTCAATGGCGCGGGATGGTGGGCAGAAGTGGCAGTGACGCAAGCCGCGGCTACGAGTCAGCGCATCGTCTCAATCCGCCAGCTCCACCGCGCGCCACAAGTACCAACTCGCCGTGGTTCGAAAGGGTCGCCAACGTTCGCCAAACTCCAAGAGCTCCTTCGGCTTTGGCATTTCTTTCCGGCCATAAGCCAGTCGGAATCCATTGCGAATTCCAAAGTCGTCGCCGGGCAAGACGTCGGGCCGCGCCAACGTAAACATCAGAAACATCTCCACCGTCCACCGGCCCACGCCGCGACACTCGGTTAAACGGGCGACGATTTCGTCATCCGAAAGTTTCACCAAGTCGCGCTGATGCGGCACGACCCCCGCGTGAGCCTTGGCGGCGATGTCTCGGATCGCCGCCACTTTGGCCCGAGAAAACCCCGCACCCCGGATCGCGTCGTCCCCCACGCTCGCGATCTGTTGCGGAGTGGGGAATCGCGTCTTCGGAAAAAGTTTCAAGAAACGACGCGTGATGGTGTCGGCAGCCTTGCCGTTGAGTTGCTGATGAGCCACCGCGCGGATCAGAGCTTCGTAGGCGGATCGCTGACGGCGCCGAATTTCGCAGGGTGGCGCCTGACGGATCAATCGGCGCATGACCGGATCGACTCGAGCCAGGTGCTGGTACGCTTCCGCAGTCATCAGGCTCCAATCGCCCGCGAATCGGTCAGGTCTGCGCGCACGCGTTCGCTCGCGAGTTTTTCCAGAGAGTCCCCGCTGACCCGCATAATCGTCCAGTCACTCATGGGGCGAGCACCGAGACTCTCGTAGAATTGAATGCTGGGGGTGTTCCAATCGAGGACGGCCCATTCGTAACGGCCACATCCCCGTTCCGCCGCCAGGCGAGCCCCGGCCACTAAGAGCGCCTTGCCGAAACCGCGACCGCGGAATTCAGGGAGCACAAACAGGTCCTCCAAGTACAGACCAGGCTTGGCGAGGAACGTCGAGTAGTTGCTGAAGAACAGCGCGAATCCCACGGGCGCCCCGTCAAATTCCGCCAAGAGCACTTCGGCAGATGGCTGAGCTCCGAATAAGGTCGCCTGCAGCGTCGCTTCGGTGGCGGTCACCTCATGGGCGAGGCGTTCGTACTCGGCCAGCGCTTGAATGAACCGAAAGATGACCGGCACATCACCAGCCACCGCGGGACGAATAGAAAAGCCCGGCGCGAGGCCGGGCTTGCGGGAAGCGTCGGACATGTCAGCGCCGAAAGCCGATGTTTGATGGCGCAGCGGCCGCCGCGGGCATTTCGTTCGCGCACGGTTGATCAATCGGGGCTTCGTAGCCGCGTTCATTCGACTGGACTACACCGTTTTGTAGCATCCAGGCTTCAATTTCTTCACCGCTCACGTCGGCTAGAATCTTGCCGTTGATCTCGACCGACGGCTGCTTCATCTGTCCCGTCTTCTCGACCATCTCCTGGTAGTTATCGGGATTATTGATGATGTCGCGATCTTCGTAGGGAAGTTCGTATTTTCGGAAGACGGCGCGGACGCCCTGACTCCAGCCGCAGGACGGTTTGAGCCAGGCAATGATTTTTGGTTTCTCGGTGGTTGCTGTCATGACTGGCCCAGCGTGGCAGGTGGCACCAGACTGGCAAGGAAGTTGGGAAGTCCGGCGCCTGCTCGCCCGCGGTAACAGGGGTCCACTCCCTGTGGGGCGGGGTCGCGGCTTGCCACGATGAAGCCATGTAAAGGCGGGAGCGCAGCGAAGCCATCACTTTGGACCGAGGCGCCGGTGCTAGACTGTGGCCCAGCTAGCTCTGCCGCCGACCAGCCGGCCACCGGCCAAAGCGGCAGCTCTGCTTCGCGCCGCTGCCGCACTCCAAAATGAGTCCGCGCGTTCGTCCGTCCGCGATCAACCCAATCGTAGCCTCCAAGGGAACGAGGCGCAGTCTCCCTTCCCCACCGGCCAAACACTCCAAACCGCACCGGAGTCCACGCGCCAACCTGAGTCAGCGCGTCCTCCCGTCCGCGATCTACCACTTCATATCCGCCACGGTGCGGCCGGCCGGAATGAACGGCAACACGTGTTCGGTGTACGGAGTGATGATATCGAGGACATAGGCGGTCGGCGACGCCAACATGCGCTCCAGGGCGGCCCGTAAATCTTTGCGGTACACGACCCGTTCACAGGGAACACCAAAGCTGGTGCAGACCTTCACGTAGTCCGGGTAAATGCCCGATCGATTTTCAGGGTTGCCCAAGTAGGTGTGCCCGCGATTTCCCGCGAAGAAATTGTCTTCCCATTGCACCACCATACCGAGGTGCTGGTTATTCAAGATCATCGCTTTGGCAGCGATCTTCTCCACGTGGGCCGTGGCCAATTCTTGGATGTTCATCAAGAATGAGCCGTCGCCATCGATGTCGATCACTTCCTTGTC
>DLVS01000573.1 GCA_003445095.1 Verrucomicrobiales bacterium | reverse complement strand
CGGCGTGGCAGCGCAGCGAAGAAGGTCAAACCGTCATCGGATGGCTTTGACGTCTTCTGGGCACTCTACCCGAATAAGGTCGCCAAGAAGTCCGCCGAGAAAGCTTGGGCGAAGACAACTGAAGCGGACCGGACGGCAATCCTTCTCGACCTCAAGTCGCGTCCAGCATCGAAGGAGTGGACGAAGGACGGCGGTCAATTCATTCCGCACCCGACGACCTACCTAAACGGCGAGCGCTGGAACGATGCCCGAACCGTGGTGGCCAAGAAGAAGGAGCGGCTACTATGAGCAACCTCGCTAAGCGATGGGAGCCGCACACGAAGCCGCCACCCAAGACAGCACCGGAACCAGAGACACCGCTGAAATCCATTTCGGAAATCGAGGCCGACTACGTTCGCTTGGTTCAAGAGACGACCGACTCGCCAATTGACCTCGGGCGTTGGCTGCCTGGCTTCCGTGCGTGTTGCCGTCCACTCATTCCCGGCGACTTGGTTACGATCCTGGCCGCAACCGCAGTCGGGAAGACGGCCATTCTCCAGAACATTGCCGGTTCGATGCCCGACGTTCCGACCCTGCTTTTCGAGTTGGAACTCTCCGGGGAATCACTCTTCGAACGCTTCGTCGGTCAAAAAGGAAACTTCACCGGTTGGCAGGTTGAGGAAGCATACCGAAAAGGTGTCCGCATGGGGCAGGCTGGCCTTGGCTCCATGTTCGAAAAGCTCCTCGTGTGCACGCTTCCCGGGCTCAGCGTGGATTCCCTTGAAGTCATCAGCCGCCAGGCCACCGGGAAGCTTGGGCAGCCCGCCAAGCTCATCCTCGTTGACTACATCCAGTTGATGACGGGCCAGGGAAGCAGCCGATACGAACGCTTCTCGGACATTGCTGAGGGACTTCGCCGCCTGGCTAAGACACTCCTGGCCGCCGTGGTGGTCACATCGCAAGTGAAGCGAACCGACGGAGAGGATCCCGAAGTAAGCCTGTGCGACGCCAAAGAGTCCGGTTCAATCGAGAATTCCTCGAGCCTTGTGCTGGGCGCCTGGCGCGAGCCGAGCATCGAAGGCGGGCCGGCTGACAAGATGTTCATCCGGGTTCTGAAGAACACCCGGGGAACGTCTGGCCGTCTAATCGAGTGCCGCTGGTCTCCGACGATGAGAATCACCGAACAGGCTTCCCGATGAGCGCCACCCTTTTCGAAACGCAACTGAGCTTGCTCGTCAGCTATGACCGCTCGCTTGGGCTCATGCTGCGAATCGAAGCGGCCGGCGGACGCATCTTCACCGCCGAGCGCCAACACAAGCTCGGGCGCTGGAGACTGGACGTCACCGTCCCCGCTGCGGTCGCTCACGAATTTCAACCGTACATCGAACCATGAAAACAAAACACGCACTCAAAACACCTGAAATCACCGTCGAACTCGAAGTCGTGCAACATGAGGAAGTCGTCGTCCTGAGTATTCGATACGTCTCCTGCCCCGAGCCGTTATCCGATGAAACGTTGCAAAACCAAATTTGGCCGTGGGTATTGCAATCGGCCGGCCCTCACTTGGGGGAATTGCGACCGATAGTTTATCGAAACCTCACAACCGGCGCACGCGGAGTCTTTAGCAACGGATCAATCGTCCCCATCGTTCCGATTTTATGAGACCAAGCCCACAATTCAGAGAACTGGCCGAAAGCGTCGCCAAAGCCCATGCCGGACTCACGGCGCTAGCCTGCGGCTTCACTCATGATGGCAAGCAACTGAAGGAGCCCGAGACCGTGTTGGCCGCGGCTCTCGGTCATCTGGCCAGAGCCTACGAACTGCGCTCGCGGATAGGCGGAGGGGGTGGGGGTGGTAAGGAGTCTTCTACCGGGCCGATTCCGATGCAGGGGCCGCAAGCTTCCACTCCTTCCCCTGTGAGTCTCAAAAACCCGATTTGACACCGAATGAGCAAAGCCAAAACCGCCAAAGCGGCGCGATTCGCCAAGAACCAAGTTGAACTCGCCGCGATTCTCGGGGTGACGCGGCAAACGCTTTACAACTGGTTGCGCGTGGATGGAAACCCTGGGGTCCGAAGCAACGGAACTCTCGAAATTGAAGCCTGGCGTCACTGGGCCGACACCACGGGGAGAAAATCGACGTCCAGCAACCTCGCCAAGGATCGACTGATCGACAAACAGATTGAGAAGATCGACCAATGGCTTCGGGTATCCCGCCGGCTACACGTGCCGGTTGCGGAGGTTGAGGCAGTCGGCGCCGAGCTCGGGGCGGCGATCCGAAAGGTCATCACCACGCTGCACCTTGAGGCGAGCGACCTTGTCGCGCGAGACCTGGCCTACATCGAAGCCAGGCTGATCGCGAAGGAGGATGAGATCATCGAACAACTGTTCGCCCTCGACTCCTCGATTTCGAAACTGCAGGAGGAGCGAGACCTGGCCACTTTGGAGGACGAACCATGAACAGCGACCCGGAACTCGACGCGGCGCTGGCCGAATTGGCTGACCTTAGCCCCATCCAGCGTCAGCAGTTCGCGTTTGCGCTGGAGAGGCTGTTTCGCTGGCTCGTGATCCCCAAGCAGGGTCGCAACGGGACGCGCAACGCCGCCAAGGGAATAGGCCACCGGACTATCGGCTTGGCGTGGGCGCTATCTCCAGACCTATTCGAGGATCGGCCCAGCCTAAGGGCGCTGGCGAAGCGATTTGGAGTGCATCCGACGCAACTGAGCATTCATGCCGCAAGGGCCACGCGTGACTTCGGATTGATGAACCGCGAGCAAGGTTACCAGCGGATGAAGCTGCGGGCGACGGCTGTGAAACGTGTCACGTAACGCGAACATCGCTACATCGGGGCCCTTTAAGTGTGAGCACATCACTTGAAGAACTGACTCCGCGCCCGCAGTTCATTTCGACGGCGCTTATCGCCCGCCAGCTTGGGACATCGGCCGGAACCGTCGCGCGACGGTTGGGAAAGCTGAACGTCCATCCCGATGCCGAAATTCTGCGCGGTTCAATCATGCCGCCGGCGATGCTGTTCAATGCCACCCGGCTCGAAGAATTAGCGGAACTCATCAAGTCATGACTACCCACGTTGACGAAAGCGACGATTTCGAAGTGAGTCAGGCTCCGAAGGCTTCGGCTCGGACTTTAAACGCGCCGCCACTGCTTCTACGCCGAAAGGTCGCGCCGACCGCGCCCGCTCCGGCTCCGGTTCCGCAAGCTCACCTAGTCGCCGCCGCGGGTGCCAGGAAGCGCGTTCTGTCGGCTGCCAAGGCGGAAGCGACGCGATTCCATACTGCACTCGAAAAATGGCACCGCTGGGCGCAGGAAATCGAAGGGCCCCTCGATCCCCGACAAGTCGAAGCGCGTGTAGTCGAGCTCGAGTCCGAAATCCTCAACGGCGGGAGTCCGGGCGCTGTTCGTGACTACGTTTCGACGGCCATTTTGGCCGATCAACTCGCCACCGCGCCGGAGAAATTCGGCCAAGTCCGCCGAACCCTTGAACGCGCCACCAAGGGCAAATTCGAGTCCGACGTGAGACCGCACTTGCTCGCCTTCGTGGGATCCTTGGAAGCCGAGTTGAACCGAGCAGTTTCCGAAGCCCAGACAAAGGAGCTCGAAATTCTGGGCGATACCTTCACCGGGGACGGACCCCTCACCCGACGCGTCTGCGACAACTGCTCCGACCTGCGCGCGTTCATCCAACAGACACGCGGATCGACCCCGGCCGGTTATCCCGCCACGGCCGCCGGACTCGCCGCACAGGCGGCAGCGTTATGACTTTCCTCGCCTCCCAAGGTCACTCAGGCGGCTGCTGGATGGCAGTCGCCGGGGGGCGGGGTTCACTTGAATCAAGAGACTAATATGGAAATCACAAAAACCACAGACGAAGCCGACGTCATCGCAGAGAATTCTCGGCTCACCGCAGACGTCGCTCGCCTAACCTCCGAATTGGCCACGGCCAACGCCGAACTGGCCAAGCTCCGCGCCAAGGACATGGACGCCGACCTTCGGGCCGCAAAAATCGTCGCCGCTGCCGGGATCGTTGGCCACCGAGCCGCGGAACCCGCGAGGGCAACGGATTCCAAGCTGAGTTTCACCGAACAGTGCCGCCTCGCAAACGCGACCGCGGCCAAATAACCACCCACACCTTTAACCACTACCTAGAATCTTATGGCAGCCACTAACATTTCAAATCTTTGGACACCAGCAATCTGGATTAACGCAGCCAACGAGGGCCAAGCAACCTTCGCGAATGTCGTCAACTCGCGGGCGGTCATTGACCTCGCCAACCTCACCCAACTAGCGACCGGAGGCGGTACTTCTGGAAATGTTCCCACCTGGAAAGACATCACCGATGGCGACGAGGAAATCCAGGTTGAGTCCACGGCGGCCACCGTTGGAAATATCACGACCGTCAATCAGAACGTCCCGATCTTGAATCGTCAAAAGGCGTGGGGTGCCACCGCACTTTCCGCCGGTGTTTCCGGCAGCGACCCGATTGGTCAGATTGGCAAACAACTCGGCGCGAGTCGGTCCAAGCGTCAGCAGAAGATCGTCCTCGCCCTCTTGCGCGGCGCCTTCGCTGGGCTGGGTGCGGCCGGGGCTTCCGCGGCGCTGTCGGCGGTTCGAAGCGACTTGTTCATCGAAGCGGGCAACTCCGCGACGTCTGCCAATCTAATTTCCGCCGACGCGTTCATCAACGCCAAGGCGCTCTTGGGTGAGCTGGGCGACACGCTCCAGAATGGTGCCATCTTCATGCACTCGGCGGTCCGTGCGGCGCTGGAGAAACTCGACGCAAGCTCGTTCAAGAGCGGCGTCCAATCGGGCTTGCCGTTCACGGTGAAAACCTACAAGGACATTCCGGTTTTCACCTGCGATGCGTTGGTCCGGGCGGGGACAACGAACGGCTACGTTTACGAAACTTACATCCTGGCAGAAGGCGTCATCGGCCGCGGCCAGAAGCCGCAATCGAACAACGTCGGCGACGTGGCGTCGTTGGTTCGCGAGGAAGACGGCTCAAAGAATGATGTCTTCCTCTATGATCGCCAGCGGCTCGCGATTCACTTGAACGGCATGATCTGGGGAGGCACTCCCGCGGGTCAGTCGGCCACCAACGCTGAGTTGGGAACCGCCGCGAGCTGGACGCTGGCTTACACCACGGCCAACCGAGTCGGAGCGGTCTTGCTTCGGACCAATGGCTAAGATTTCACAGGCGGATTTTTCCCGGGTTTGTCCGCCTGGCCGGTCCCTTGGCTTGTCGCGCTGAGGGACCGGCAACCCCAACCGTTCACAAATGACTCTTATGAAAATCCTCCGTCTCATCCTCTTGCTTGCCGCCGCGGCCTTTGCCTCGATCAATCCGAGCGCACAATCAGTCGAGTGGAACGGTACCTATGGGTACCACATCGTAACCCTCCCCAGGGGCATCAGTAATCTAAACCCCTACGCGTTCTGCGATAACGACCCGTTGAACAAGTATGACCCTGACGGTCAATTCCCTCGGGGTCCTGGGTGGGGGACGTTTGGGCCGTTCGGGGAGCCAACGCCACCGCCGCCCCCATGGTGGCCAGGGCCCCAACCTATCGACCCGTCATTTTTTCCGCCTGACCCGTGGGCTCCGCTCCCGCCTCGGGGTGAACCAATGGGACCGTGTCTGCCAAATTTCCTTAACCGCATTCCATTCTGGGGGGCGGATTGGAAGGGGAACTACAAATCTGGTTGGAACGATAAGCCGAACAGCGGTGAAAAAGGTTCGTTGACCCCTCAAGAGGAGTTTTTACTTCGGGCCAACGGCGGCTCGGGCTATGGCCCACCGACACTCGGCGGTCCGCGCTGGCCAGGGCCGCCCGGACTTAGCCCGCGACCTTGAATTTGCCAGTTTGGGGCTGAACACATGAGCATTCAACCCATCCCAATCATGCTTCCGGTTGGACGTACCAGAACATCCGGCGTTCCTCGGGTGGAATTGGGCCGATGAAGCTAATTGTGAGGCGGCGTCATTTTGATTTGGCTTCTTCTTCCGTCAGCGAGGAAGGCAATACAATAGGAACGTTGAACTTGATTCGACTAACCTGCTGGTTCGACTTCGCTGACTCGCCCTGCGATCCAAGAACTACACTCGCAAGCGCTACTCCGATTCCGCCTTTGGTCTTCGTGCCATCAGTGGCCGTCACTGCTACGTCAAACTCGACATTGCTCAAAACCGCTCCAGTCGTCTTATCAAAATACAGACCATGCCCATACTGCCACTGAGGCTGCGCTGGATTCATTCTCGCGCCGTGTTCCTGGGTGGCTCTGGCCGCGTTTGCGACCGCAGCCACGATCTGTTTCAGTGACTCCTCAATAAAAGTTTGGAGTTCCATAAAGGTGTAGCGCCGAAAGGTGGTGCCGGTTTCGTCTTGTCGCCGCCCTGCTGAAGTTCAAGGACCGGTCGTTGCCGGAGTGGTTGGGGTGATGTTGGCCGTCTTTTTTCGTGGCCTCCCTGGTGGCAGGTAGGTGGTTTCCTTCTTGATCGCTTCGAACCGCTCAATGATCTCCCGTCTGCCGTCTTTGCGTCCCTGATTGTATGCGGCCTTCAGTACTTGGCCAAGCCGAACGCCCTTATAGATAGTCATCTCCGTAGTCACCTCTTCGAGTGCACTCAGGACTGACGGACTAGCATAGAGGGTCAGGGGGCCTTCAGATAACTGGATGTCGAACTTCTTGTATTTGCCTTCGTTCTTTCCGCTGCTCATGTGTGCTCCTGTGGTGTGGCGTGATGCCTACTTGATGTGGAAAATCTCACCACCCTGATTCGCGTCGATCCAGGTTCCTGCGGATCATCTCGGCGCGGGAGGGCCTCACCCTCGGGTCGCTCAGTGGGCTTTGGCGATCCGGTAGGTGGAAGTTCCATGCCCTCCACACGCCCCGCCAGCAACTTGCCAAAGCCGCCGACGATGAAGACGGCCGCGAGCATCACTACAAGAAGGGCGGTAGGTTCACTGATGCTTGGCTCCCTGTCGATGCGGCTAGGGGGCTGGCTTGCGCTCTGAGTTAGGAAGATTTGGCCTTGCGCGAGGATCATGGTCTGAGTCTGTAAGGAGTCAGGCAACGGGCTCCGCAATTGTCCAGAGGAAAGCGCCATCCCGAACCACTCTCCGCCGGATCATTCGGGGGTGAAACCAACCTGGCCAGGCCCGGGTTGACGCAATGTAGCACCCTGCGGCAATGGGTATGGAACTCGATTTCCAGCCTCTCTTTGAACTCGCGGCGGCCTTTCTCATTAAATTGCTGTTCGTTGAGTATCTGCTACGCCGACGGCCGCAACGGAAACTTCGCCGCCGGAAGCGGCGTTAACGATTGGGCCTACCCTCTTTCCCTTGCCCGACTTAACTGGCGCGTCCCAGTCGGATCGGACCGGCTTGGCCCAATCGGAAACAACTGGCTTGGGTGTTTCGATCCCGAGGAACTTTCGGACGCTGTCGGCGTAAATCAGGATCGTCCGTCGGGTGCATTTCTTCTGACGGATTTCCCCAAGGTCCACCTGGTATTGAAGCTGGCGCCGAGTGAACCGAAGGATTTCCATCGCCTCCTCGACGGTCAGCATTGTGGCGGTCGCGAGGTTCATGATGCCACCCCCGATCCGACTCGGCAGAACTTCTCGACGCTCGGCTCGTGAGGCAGGAACACGCGTGCATTGACCCAACGGGCGGTAATGACGTTCGCCTTGACCAGCCCGAGCAGTTGCCTTCGGCTGAGCCCGGTCCGCTCACAGGCGGTTTTGGCAGACATTGTTCTCATTGGGTTTCTTGGGTTCCTGGAGGATAAGAATTGAGATCTTGCCTCGCCGCGTTTGTCGAGGGGAAATCGCCTCCCAAAATCTCGCGATGCATCCCGTTGACCCGTCGCCGCGCCGTCGCTCTGTTTCAGTGCCGCCTGGGTGGGCGGTGCTTGGTCTGATTGTTTGGGTAGTAAGGCAGCCGGCATCTCGCAAGGGGTGCCGGTTTTTCGCCACGGGACCGACTGTTGCCCGCCGGGTGGCGGGGCAAAACGTGGCTCCTCACTTTCTGAACCATCCTGAACCGCAATGAACGCAGACCATTTTGATCATAGTCTGCGCACACTCTACTGCCTCGCCAACCTCGCAACTCGTTGTTGTCACGCTACTTGCCGCTTTGGCGACCCCACGGGGATTCGAACCCCGGTTACTGCCGTGAAAGGGCGGTGTCCTAGGCCTCTAGACGATGGGGTCGTCATAAATTGTACACTGAGCGCTGGTGGGTTGGCAGGGATTTGAACCCTGGACCAACGGCTTAAAAGGCCGCTGCTCTACCGCTGAGCTACCAACCCCCTTGCACCCAAAAGCGCGCGGCAAAATACCGGCCGCCCCCTCAGGTGCAAGCGTTGTTTGCCGACGTTTCCGACCACTAAAGCCGCATTGAAGCAGTAGAAAAACGGGGAGAACCACGAATGGACACCAATTCACACGAACAAGATCAATTATTTCCGGCGATGAGCCCGACGGCCTGGACAAGTCTTTTGGTGACCCGAATCCGATCTTTCAATACTCGTATTTTGACCTCCGCCTATTGGTGTTCATTCGTGCCGATTCGTGGTTGAACTGCCTCGCTACGACTAAGGAATCTCTCGAATCGCCAGGTTCCGAAATCGCACCGGGTTCTTGTGTGCCTGCAATTCCACCGGCCCAAGCGGGAGCAACGGTTGGGCACGATCCCAGTAATTCTCCAACGCCAAGCCATTGACGACCAGTTCTCCGTTGAGGAACACATGGACTTTGTCGCCCGCCAAAATAATCCGAAACTGATTCCATTCCCCGATCGGACGATCCGCTAGCTTCAAGGGTCCGGTCGCACTCTTCTGGTTGTTGTACAAGCCGCCCGAACCTTCGTGTTTCGGATTGCCGTCCGTCTGGGGTTCCCAAATCTGCACTTGGGGCGTGCCCCGGAGATAAATGCCCGAATCACCCTTGGGCTCGATCTTCCATTCGCACACCATTTCAAAATTCTTGTAATCCCGAGCGGTCCCCAAATTGTCGTATCCCTGCCCACGATACACCAACTCTCCTCCTTCGACTTTCCAGTCGCGCTTCGCTTGTTCATCCGCCTTGGCCTGCGCGGCCGCCCGCTGGTCGGCGGTCAGGGCCGCGCGCTTGTACGGGTTGTTGTTCGGATCGAGCAATGTCCCTTGCCAGCCGGTCAAGTCGCGCCCGTTAAAGAGCGTCACAAAACCCGCGGGCACCTCAGCCGGCTTCGCCACGGCCGCGGACTCCCAGATTCGAATCCGGCGAAACTCGACTTGATCTTGATGCCCGAGAAATCCGATGTGACCGCTCGGACGAAATAGGCCCGGATGTTTGGCGATCTTCTCCAGATTCGTCACCGAATTCAGGTCGGCATCCAGAATGACCTGACCGTTCACCGTGACTTTGATCTGGCGGCCCTGGGCCATGATTTCCTCGGTGTTCCATTCACCGGGCGGCTTCAATGCGCCGCGCTTGGCCGCGATGCAGTCGTACACCGAGCCGTGAAATTGTTCCGGTTGCAGCGGTCCATATTTCTTTTCCGCGCCGGATTCCTCCAACACCTGAATCTCCATCCCCTCCGACGACGCCCGCTCATTGAGGGGAGAACGGATCGCGATGCCGTTGTTGGCGCCCGGCGTGGGCAGCATAAATTCGAACCGGAGAACGAAGTCGGAGTACTGTTTTTCAGTGAAGAGATTTCCTTCAGTGCCTGGTTCGCAGACCAACACCCCGTCGCGGGCACGATAACCACCGCCAGACTTGCCCACGAAAGTCCAACCTTTGAGGGATTGGCCGTCGAACAAAGAAACAAAACCCGGTTCGATGGGCGCAGGCGCAGCAGAGGTGCGGAGCAGCAAAGCGACGACGGCCAAACAAAACAGGTTCAATCGGGGGCAGTACATGAGGTCGGACGGTCGCTTGGGACGTGTGACGCCCTCAAGGAAAAGTTGGCGTCTGTCATTCTGAAGAACCGCTTGGTCCTTCCCGCCGGCAACTGGTTAGCTACCCTGCCCCGGCTTCATGAAAACTGCGTTGTTGTTTGCCGGTCAGGGTGCCCAATACGTCGGCATGGGTCGCGATCTGGAGGCAGGGTTTCCTACCGCGAAGCTCTTGTTCCAGCAGGCTGACGAGCTTCTGGGATACAATCTGACTCAAATCGCTTTCGAGGGGCCCGAAGCCGACCTAACTCGAACCGAGAATGCGCAGCCAGCCATTTACTTGGTGAGTTGGATCGCGTTGGCCTTACTTCAGGAGCGCATCCCAGGACTAGTCTTCGACGCCACCGCGGGTCTTTCCCTGGGAGAATTCACAGCGCTCGCCGCGGCCGGCGCCCTAAGCTTCGAGGATGGATTGCGAGTCGTCCGTGCGCGTGGGCGTTTCATGCATGAAGCCTGCGAAGCAACTCAAGGCGGAATGGCGGCGATCATTGGCCTCGCCGAGACGCCGACTCGCGAAGTCTGCGAGGCCACCGGAGTGACCTTGGCCAACTTGAATTGTCCGGGACAAATTGTGATTTCGGGGGAACGCGATCGCCTGCCAGGGGCGATCGCGGCGGCCAAAGCCAAAGGCGCCAAAAAGGCCATCGCTTTGTCGGTGGCGGGTGCTTATCACTCGCCACTCATGCAAAGTGCTCAGCCCCGGCTCGCTTCAGAACTCGCCAAAATCACACTTTCGCCGCCGAACGTGCCCGTGATTTCGAACGTGACGGGAAAGCCGCACGGCGCACCGACCGAGATTTCGGCTCGCCTGGTGGACCAAGTGACTCAACCCGTCCGCTGGGAAGATTCCATTCGACATTTGCTAGCCCAGGGCGTGACTCGCTTCATCGAACTCGGTCCCGGAACTGCCTTATCTGGGTTCATGAAACGCATCGATTCGGCTGTCCAGATGATGAATATCGGGGACGCGGCAAGTCTCGAAACGACCGTCGCCGCGCTTGCAAGACCAACGAAGTGAGACCCTGGCGGCTCTAACTGGCCGGCCGACTGGCGGCGCATTCCTCGTAACGGCGGTTCAGGAACAACTGCTCGGACTTGAGATTGGCTAGCTCAATGGCCCGACGGAACCAACCGGCGGCGGTGGGAAAATCTCTACGCTGAAACTCGAGCTCACCGAGCGTCGCGTAAAGAAGATAGTAGCTGTCGAGTTTGTCGCGGCGCGGAATGCTGGCGACGGCTTCGAGTCCGGCGCGAGGTCCGGCTACGTGAGCGACGACGATCGCCCGATTCAACGCAATGACGGGCGAATCATCGAACTCCAGCAATTGGTCATAGAGACCGAGAATGCGACGCCAGTCGGTACGATCGTAGGTTGGCGCGGTACAATGACACGCGGCGATGCCGGCTTGGAGGTGGTAGGCGGAGGCGTGAGTCCCGGTGGCCGAACGGGCGAAGTGAAACATCCCGCGGGCAATGAGAGATAAGTCCCAACGGGCGCGATCCTGCTCCTTCAGTCGGAGCAGATTGCCTTCGTCGTCCACTCGGGCCGGGAATCGCGCGGCATTTAACAACATGAGCGCGAGAAGCGCGTGGGTCTTGGGTTGGTTGCCGGCCGGATGTTCGGCCAAGAGGGTGGTGAGGCGAATCGATTCGAGACAAACCTCTTCTCGAACGAGACGGTCTCCACTGGAGGCTTTGTAACCTTCATTGAAGAGGAGGTAGAGAGTCTGAAGTACGCCGTCGAGGCGGTTGCCGAGCTCCTTACCTTCCGGAATTTCGAAGCGGATGTGGGCCTCGCGGATGTTTTGCTTCGCGCGGGCGAGGCGTTTGGCGATCGCGGCCTCAGAGGTGAGAAACGCGCGACTGATTTCGGTGACGCTGAAGCCGCACAGAGTCTTTAAGGCGAGCGCGGCCTGTGCGTCCGTAGGGATTTGGGGATGACAGCAAACAAACATCAGGCGCAGGCAGTCGTCCGTCAGCTCAGGTTCAACGTCGGCGACAGCGAGCCCGGCTGACGGACGGTCGAGGACGCGGATGATCTCGGCTTCCTTCTGGCGAAAATTCTGGTCGCGGCGGACCACGTCGAGCGCCCGGTTGCGGGCCGCTCTCATGATCCAAGCGGACGGATTCTCGGGAATACCGTGAAACGGCCATGTCTGCAGTGCCCGCGCCAGCGTGTCCTGCACGACGTCTTCCGCTAAACTCAGGTGCTCGAGACCGAAGATACGAGTAAGGATGGCGACCATCTTGCCAGC
>DLVS01000451.1 GCA_003445095.1 Verrucomicrobiales bacterium | reverse complement strand
GCCGTCGCGGCCTGTCTCTTGACCCTCACCGCCACCCTAATTGGAGCACTGCCGGGCGGTCTGCTTTTTCTCCACGCGAAGACCCGAGAGCCCGACCCGGCGCCTGGCCGTACAGGATAAGTGCGCGGGGTTCTGAATTGAGATTCCCAAGGTGGAGCCGGAAGACTTCACTCCCGCCGTGTTACCGCGAAAGGATTGGCGCCCCGAGAATATCGTCCGCGTGATGACTGTCGTGACGATGTCATGGTTTGGAGCCATGGCCTTGGCCATGATGTTTGTCGCCACTCGCAATCAACAGGGTGTTGAATTGTCTCCCCTGGTTACCTTGGCGGTCGTTGGCTTGGCGTTTCACGGAGTCGGCTTGATCGCGGTGGCGCGACTCGTGCAAAGCGAACACCGGACCTGGGCCGAAGCCTTCGGACTTACGCGGACCCCGTTGAGAGCCGTTGGAGTTGCCGCCGGTGCCACAGTGATCGTGGCGCCACTCGTTTATTTGCTTCATTTCGCTTCGTCGATTGTCCTACGCCGACTCGGCCTCGACCCGGAGCCGCAGGAAGCGGTCGAACTCCTCATGAAATCAGGTTGGGCTGTGCGGGCCGCGATGGCAGGTTTCGCGGTCGTGCTGGCGCCAATCGTTGAAGAGTTATTATTTCGTGGACTGTTGTTTCCGCTCTTTCGCGACCTCGGCTGGTCTCGGGTGGCTTGGTGGGGCACGGCGCTGGCCTTTGGATTCATCCACCTCAATGCCGCCGCGTTCGTGCCCCTCAGCGCCTTTGGCCTATTCCTCGCTTGGCTCTATGCCCGTACCGGCAACTTGCTCGCGCCCATCACCGCTCACCTGCTGTTCAATCTCATTCCTTTCGTGACGATCGCTCTCGGAATCAATTGGGAGCCGTGACTCGAGGCGTGACCGCCGGACTAGCCGGTCACTTCAACGGAATTCGTAATAACCTGGGACCAAGGCAGGCAAACGCGCTGTGAAATGCCGCGCACCGAGCCACACGTCCGAGAAATTGATCCCGTCCAAAGACGCATCCGGCGGCCCAATCCGAAAATGCCGGCACCACGATTACCTCGTCGGCGACGAGAAAACAGGGGACCTTGACCGCCGTCGCCACGCCATCGCCCAGGCGGAGCGCAGGATGCTCATGTCCGATCACTTGGATGGCGTCCGCCGAATCCAGTCGGAAATCGGAAACATCCGGTTCGCCATCACCATGATGAAGCTGATATCGCCCCACGCGTAAGCTGGAAACAATTCGCATCGGCAGACTCCATTGGTTCACCAGGACACCCAAATCTCGGTCATGATTTCCCTGGCAGACGGTCAGGGTCATTCCCTTAGCCAGTATTTCTCCAAGCGCTCGTAAGGCTCGCTCCACGGCGGGCAGGGCCACTGCCTGGTGAACCAGGTCACCCAGAACCACGACTTCGCGCGGTGAGTAGTCGCTCAGCAGCGCGGACAACCGGGAATAAGTCGTATCCGGCGTCGCAACCGGCAGCAACGCTCCACGCTGTCGCTGAACCCAAGCGTATCCTAAATGAACGTCCGCCACCGCGAGCGTCTGCGCTTCGGAGAAGTAAATGGCCCGACGCGCATCCAGCGTCACACCTGCCTGCAGGCCCAGCCGAAGCGAACCAGCGCCCGACGCTGAACCACGACCATCAGCGGGTGAGTTCGTTGATTCGGTCGCAGACATAGGCGGCAAAAGGAAACGCGCACGTCCACGCAGGACTAACCGCGTTCAACACATGCAGGGACTTCGCGTCTCCTTCGATAACAAAATCCATCTCCAGTTTCTTCGTCCGCAGGTGAATCAATTGCGCGCGGATTCCTGGCCTTCCCCAGCGGCGATAGTGTTCGAGCTCAACTCCGGTGACTAATTCACCGGCCAGTTTGACCAAGCGAGCTCGGGAATATTTGCGCAATTCTTCGATAGCCAGTCGCCGAAAATCAAAGCCGGCGGCGATGAACAATCCGAGGTCACGCCAAATAATTTCGGCAAACTCGGCCGTGTCGAAGCGCCCGAAGCCTTCATACTGCTCGCGCCAAAATGCCGGAATCGCCGTAGGACCAATTTTCGCATGCCCTTCGACCGTCACGGTGAAGTGGACTCCCAGGAATGGGTTTCGAAGGTTGGGCACCGGATAGATGTTGGTACGCAGCGCGCCGGCCGGCTCGTCACTGTACAAATACAAGCCTTTGAACGGGACAATGCGGTACGCTTCGGAGAATCCATAATCCAGCGCGACGCGGTCGGCGTAGAGTCCCGCACAGTTGACCACATATCCGGCCTCGATTTCACCGGCCCCAGTGTAAATTCGCTCGTTGACCCGCTTCAAATAAGGAGTGCCCGTTAACACTTGGACTCCCTCGCGTTCCGCATCGACCCGCAGCGCAGCGATGACCTGCGCGGGATCCGCAGTCGCAGTAGTCGGCGACCACAACGCCCTTTCGAACGTCTTCGCCCGCGGTTCAATCTTTCGCGCCTCGGTCGAAGACACTCGTTCGATCGGAACTCCGTTCTTTTCTCCGCGCCGCTGCAACTCATCCAATTGAGGCAGGTCGGCCGCCGTTCGCGCCACGACCAATTTGCCGCACGGATTGAGAGCCAAGCCTCGGGATTGAATGTACTCGCGCAGGGCCCGGTTCCCGTCGCGACAGAAGCGAGCCTTGAGAGAATCAGCCGAGTAGTAGAAGCCGGCGTGTAGCACGCCGCTATTGCGGCCACTCGCATGCTCACCCACGTGAGGCTCCTTCTCCACCACCGTGACCCGTTCCGAGGGGTAACGACGCCGCAGCTCGCGCGCGACGCACAGACCAATGATCCCACCGCCGAGGACGAGGAAATCTGCGGACGCTGCCATCGGACAAGCGGTCAGAATGTCGATACCAGGAGCACTGTCGATCCGGTGGCGCCTCCCACCCGGTGGGCGTCGCCGCAGTTACGCCTCGAAAGAAGTGATTGAACCCGCATAGCCGTCAGCGTGAAAGCCGAACGGCGGTGGCGGCAAGCTCGGAAGCGACGACAGACAAAAAGGTAGGAGTGAGAGGCATCTTGGAGTAGTGCGGCGGCGCCCCTAAGTCCGCTCGATCGGTCGATCTCGCCGATGACTCGGCCGCGCCGGTAGGGGTTTCTCGGAGCGCCACTAAAAGATTTAGCAGGTTAAATCTGGGCGTCACTCAGCGCGATCATCCAAGCGAGATTAACCACTGGCATCGGTCGCAATGACGGCACCTGGACGGTCCGGAAGTAGCCTCAGCGCGCGGGTGTCTAGTCCAGTCCCGCGGCGTTGAACTCAAAAAGGTATCGGTCGGGATCGAGGAAATAGACCTGCGGATAACCGGTCGGCGGGTGGGTCTTGATCACCATCTTGCGCGGATCGTCATCGGCGACATCCTCGCGATAGCCGTGGGCACGCAACAACTCCAACGCCTTCGGAAAACTCTCCACGCGGAGTGCGAGATGATTCTCGTAGATCTGCATCGTCGCCAGGCCTCGCGGGGGCGCTTGGGGAACCTTGACGATGTGCAGCTCCTGACCGTTCGCGAGCTGGAACCAAGCACCGGGGAATGGGAACGCCGGACGGGGCAGTTCTTTGAGCCCGAGTACCTCGCGATAGAACGCCCGCGAACGCTCCAGGTCGGCGACCGTGAGTTGGGCATGGTGGAACGCCGGCGCGCTCATGAGTTCGTCATCGCGGCTAGATTGGCTCGCACCCCTTGGCCATCCACTTGGACCAGTAAAAGGTCATCGGTGTTTTGCCAGTGTTGGTGATGCCGTGCAACGTGTTCCCGGCCGTATACATCATCGCGCCCGGCCCGACCCGAGTCACCTTGCCGTCGCACTCGATCTCACCGGTTCCGTCGGCGATGATGAGGAATTCTTCTTCCGGATGGCGGTGCGGTTCGTGGGGGCTGGCGCCCGGATCCAGGATGGCCATACCCGCGCAAGCGCCGCTCAACTGGTCGGTCGGTCCGTTGTAGTGGACGAAGACTTTGCTTCCCGGCATCGCCACCGGTTTGATCTTGGCGAGAGCAATCACCCCGTCGCGCAGATCGCGCGCAGCGGTGGCGACTTTCACAGTATTGTTGGGGATGGCTTTTTTCTTTTTCATGATGCGCTAGAAACCAGGCAGCGAGGAAACAACGGGAATTCATGAATTGGAAGCGGGGAAACGCCACGGCGCAGCGGCGGTGCGGGTGCGATCGTGGCAATAATTGCCCGTCAAACTCCGCGAAAATTCCCACGGGCGATTCTTTGCCGATTTCGCGAGAAAATACCCTTGTCGGTGACGTGGGCTCCGACTACGAAGAGGCAACTCCCAGGAAGACCTGCCATGTTCAGTCATAACTCCCACCGTCGGCTGGTGAACCGGCGGGCCTTCACTCTAATCGAGCTGCTCGTCGTTATTTCTATCATCGCCATCCTCGCTGGCCTCCTACTGCCCACCTTGGGCAAGGCCAAGGAATCGGCGCGCGGCACGATCTGCGCGAGCAACCTTCGGCAACTAGGCCTGTCGTCTCAATTGTATGTGGGCGATTACCGGGGCCGTTTGCCGTCGTTTCGCAATTGGCTTTGTGTGAAGACGGGAGATTTGACCACGGGAAAACTGTATCCCTTGGTCGGCACTAAGAAAGTTTACCTCTGCCCGACCGATCAGGCCGAGATGGCTTCCCGCAAACGGATGGTGGTTCCTAACCCAGGAGGCCCGATGGGCCGCACCGCCCGCCGCGACTTCAGTTACGCCATGAACTGCTGTCTGTGCCACGAGGAGGAAACCAGCACCTTCTTCGCTCCGGCCCAGACCATGCTGTTCATGGAAGCGCTCATGGCCACCAACGATTACTCCGGGCAGGCGGGACCGACGTTTGGCAGTCGCACGCTGACCACCCGGCACAACAAGCGCGGGCATTACGCCATGACCGACGGGCATGTGGAGCGAATGAATCACGCCCAAAGTGTGGCGGCAGAAAAGAAGAAGCGCTTTTGGTTCCCCACGGACAATACAAAAGGCCCCGGTGGCCAGAACATGGCCGCCGGCCTACAGTAGGGGGCGTTTGGCCGATTAGAGTGGGTTATCTCTTGGGACGTCTTTTGCTCTTTCGGTCGAGGGAATTTGGCCGTTCGCAATCCTCCCCGGTGATTCGCTCCGCAGCGTGGCTGCTCTCCACTCCGAATCCCCGAGTAAACGAGCACGTCGTTAGTTCGATTTTCCTTAGGCTATGGCCTGCTTTTGAAATGCCTCCACTGCATCAGCGACGGAAGTGAACCGATTGATTCCACCGAGTTTGTCTTCCAATCCTTCGTGGCGCAAACGATCACGCACCGACGAGCGCGCTTCGACCACCTGTACCCGGATGCCATCCGCCGTGAGTTCGCCGGCGAGTTCTGCGAGCATCTGAGCGCCGTGTAGGTCCACGTACGGCGCCGCCGAAAGGTCCAGCACGACGAGCTGAGGCGGAGGGTCTTCGGTGCGCACCCGTTCCGCCATCGTGTTACGAACGTGATCCATGTTGAAATAAAAGA
>DLVS01000124.1 GCA_003445095.1 Verrucomicrobiales bacterium | reverse complement strand
GTGGCTCGATTCAAGTGGCGTCCTGTGGCGGTAGTTTGTGGCTTGTCCGCGGTCGCCCCGGTGCTGGGTTGGCTGATCTTCCTCATTCTCCCTCGGAAGGCACAGCCAGAGACTGAAAGTGCCACCGAAGCCGCAGTCGCCCAAACCTCCGTCAGCGCACCAACGTCCGCCGGCGAGTCCGCTCGGTCGGGTGCTGCCGCCGCGCTCGGGCTGGCAAAATCAGCCGCTGGTGGCGCTACTGCCGACGGCATCCCAAAAGTCTTCAAGCGGGGCGAAACCACGTTCAATCGTCGATTTTTCGAGACGCAGTTCCCGAGCTTCTTCCGCGTGGTGACGACTGACGCTGATCGCGATCTCGTGCTGGATGTTTCGGCGGGACGCAGCAGCGTGGTGGCTTCGCGGATCAGTCGGATCTCGTCGAACGATGCGCACTTTAAGACCGCCAACGGCCAAGAAGTGTCGGTCAGTTTCGGTGACATCACGCAGGTCACCTTGCGCCAAAAGGACGCCGCGTAAGCGCCTCTCGTCACTCACGATTGCTCCCTTCACTGTGAAACTTCGCGCGATCTTGCTTTTTGGCGCTCCTGGCGCCGGCAAAGGAACCCAGGGCAAGATCTTGGGGCAGATTCCCAATTTCGTTCACTTCTCCTGCGGCGAGGCCTTTCGCAATCTGCGCGTCGATAGTCCGCTGGGGAGCGTGTTCGTGGAGTATGCGGGCCAAGGTAAATTGGTTCCCGATGAACCCACCATCCAGCTGTGGAAGAATTCCATCGAAGGCATGATCGCGACCGGGCGGTTTCATCCGGAAGCCGACACGATGCTGCTGGACGGTATTCCCCGAAATCCGCGCCAGGCCCAAATCATGGCGGAACTCATCGACGTGAAGGCCATCTTCAATTTGTTCTGCCCGCAGATGGACAAATTGGTTCACCGCCTCCAGCGCCGAGCGCTCAAGGAGAACCGGTTGGATGACGCGAATGTGGAAGTCATTCGGGCGCGATTGGACACCTACAAACGTGACACCCGCGCCGTCCTGGAGTGCTATCCGGAACACCTCATCCATCAAATTGACTCGACTCAGGAACCGCTCCTCGTGCTGTTCGACATCTTGAAGATCGTTACCCGGCTGCCGAAGCCAGCCATCAGCGACGGGACGACCATCTTCTCCAAGGCCGACGACGGACGCGTCGCCTGGAACAGGGTGAGTTGACGGAATCGTCGCTGGCGTCACGCCTGGCTTGCACTTCGATTGCTCTGAGTTCCGGCGCGCCTAACTTTC
This sequence comes from Verrucomicrobiales bacterium, assembly GCA_003445095.1. Lineage (GTDB taxonomy): Bacteria > Verrucomicrobiota > Verrucomicrobiia > Limisphaerales > UBA9464 > UBA9464. The sequence continues at coordinate 5,757 of DLVS01000124.1, read as the reverse complement.
GAGCATGGACTGGCAACGATGGGCGGCGATGGCAGTGGTCGCGCTCACGGTGGGCGCTTTTGTTTGGCATTGGTGGCCGCGCCGCCGTTTTGACTTCCATCGTCGGACGGGTTGCGGTTGCGCCGCCACTACTCAGCCGCCTCGGGTTATCGTCCAAGGACGACGGGGCGAACGCCCGCGAATTACTTTCAAAACTCCTTGATCACCTTTGAACCATGTCAGGTACCACAATTGGGTTGAGACTGCTTTTCGGGATTTCCTTTTCGTGGGTGATCGCCCAAGCCGCGGAAAATGCGCTGAGCCGGGATGAAGCCGAGGGTCGGGAGCTCGCTGCCGAGCTGTGCGCGCTGCAGCCGGCGGCGAACGCCACGAACTCCGCGGTTCTTGTGGTGCGCGACTCGAGCGGGCGCCGGACACTTACTCCTCTGACGATCACCACGGAGCCTGGTGCTGATGCGGCTGCAGGTTGGACGACCACCTACTCGGCCCGTCCGGCGGCCCCGGCCCCGGCCGAATCACTCACGATTCTGCAGCATCCGAATCGCGCCCCGGCGTATATTCAGGACGGAGGCGGGCGGGCCAGTCCAGAAGTCCTCCCAGCCGGAAAATCCTTTATCGCATTCGCTGGCTCCGACTTTTGGCTGGCGGACCTGGGACTTGAGTTCTTGCATTGGGTAGACCAGAGGATTCTGCCCGGACCGCGTGGTGATCCGCCGATGGTGAAGGGACGTTCCTGCAAAGTGCTGGAGAGCCGGGCGCCTGCCGGCGCGCCTTATTCGCGGGTTGTCTCTTGGGTAGACAACGAATTCAAAAGCATCATCCAAGCCGATGCGTACGCCTTGGATGGCAAGCTCCTGAAGCGGTTCAGTGTCGGCTCGTTCAAGAAAGTGGGCGGCGTGTGGCAGCTCAAAGATATGGAGATGATCGACGAGCGCCGCGACACCAAGACGAAGTTAGAATTTGAACTACAGGTTCGAGAACGATGAAACGCAGCGCCGCGTTTCGTTTCCGCGATCAGTCCCAGTTCGGCCGGGCCATTTACTGATACTCAGTCCCGGCGAAAATGCGGTGGTTGGTCAGAACCCTTCCATCCCGATGACGCGCAGAATCTCTTCGAGCGTGGTTTCTCCGGCCAGTATTCGGCGGAGCCCTTTGTCCCAGAGGGTAAGTAGCCCGTCGGCGACGGCGATCTCCTGCAAACGGCGCGTTGGCATTTTTTCCAGAATCGCGTCCCTCAAATTCTCTCCGACGGTGAGCATCTCGGTGACCGAGACGCGACCGCTGAAGCCGGTGTGGGCGCAAGCGGCACAGCCTACGCCTTTCATGAATTGAGCGGTCGCTCGCACTGGTTCAGGGATCCACCGCGTAATCGTTTCTTCGGGAACGTAAGCTTCAGCGCAGACCGGGCAGTTACGCCGGACGAGTCGAGTTCCCATGATGCCCATGATGGATGAAGCCAACAGGAACGGCTCGATTCCCATGTTGATCATGCGCGCGAACACTCCGGGCGTGTTGGCTGCGTGAATCGTGCTCAGGACCAAATGCCCGGTTAAGCCGGCCTGGACGGCGATATTCGCCGTTTCTGGATCACGGATTTCGCCGATCATAATAACCTGAGGATCCTGCCGCATCAGGGAACGCAGGGCGATGGGGTAGGTGTAATCACGGGCAGGATTGCATTGCGATTGAGCGATCAAGGGCAGATTGAATTCCACTGGGTCTTCCACCGTGGCGACACTGATGCTGGGACCCGCGCGCTCAATCAGGTGATGCAAGGCGGCATAGATCGCTGTGGTTTTGCCGGACCCGGTTGGGCCGGTCAGCAGGATGAGACCGGTAGGCTTACTGAGAAGGCCTTTGAAGGTCGCCAGCGTATCGTCTTCGATGCCCAGGCCATCTAGATCGAAACTGCGGCCCCGCGGATCGAAGATGCGGATGACGACCTTTTCACCGCGAATGGTAGGAAAGGTCGAAATGCGTAGTACGACGTTGCCGGCTTCCTCGAACGTCGGCGCCCGGCCTTCCTGCGGGAGGGTAGTTTCGTGCCCGATCAGATTCGCCATGATCTTCAGCCGCCCCACGATCTTAGGCAGCAAATCGCTGGGAAGATGGACGAGTTCGTTGAGCACGCCGCTGAGGCGGACTCGGACCGCGACGGAGCTCTCCCACGGCTCGATGTGAATGTCGGAGGCACCGGAACGGACCGCGTCAATGATCACGCAGTCCACCAGCCTCATGACGTCGATTTCGTCGTCGGATCGGCAAGATTGAAGAAACTGGATCGTCTGAGAGCTCATGGATATTGGTTTACAGCGGCAAACGCGGGCGAGAATGCGGAATTAACGACTGAAGGCCAGCTACTTTCACTTGGACGGAGTGAGCCGCATGACGTTTCACCCGATAACGTCGGGTCGTGGATTTTTCTTGGAATTCTTTTGTTCAAAATTGCCGCGTGAATCCGGTCGCCCGCTTGCCGCCAACCGGTTCTTCGGGCTGAATCATCGACTACGGACGCCAATTTCAGGCGTGAGGGTAAACTTTGCCAACTCCCAATCGCGAGTTCGCGAGGTCAGAAGGGTTTTCCTCGTCTGCCAAACAGCAACAACCAAGGACTGCCCTCACCGCCGCCGGCGGTCATATCCGGCAGCTCCTCAAGGCCCGCCAATTGCAAGCCGGCGCGTTGCATCTGCCGTGTCATCGCCGACAAACTCCAGTGTGTGTCGTTAAAACGCACTTCTCGTTCTCCGTCGGACATCGTTACCCCAAAACTGGCGCCGTCTTCGAGATAACGTCCCATAGGGAAGTCCGTCTGGTAGGTGGCAAATCGACGGTCGCGGAAGCAGGGATGGGTCACCGAGGCGAGGAACTCTCCGCCGGGCTTTAGGAGCCGTCGGATCTCCGACAACACCTCTACGCACTGTTCCTCCGTCGCGAGACACATCCAGACCGCATTCATCACCACCACGTCGAATTCACCTTCTTTGAGCTGGCATGTTGACTCGACGACTTGCATCCGCCGCTCGGCAGCGGCATTTCGCCGGGCCAGCTCCAACATGGCTGGCGCCGGATCGTAAACGACTGCCGTTTGTCCACCCCAACGAAGCGCTTCCAGAGCAAACAGCCCGTCGCCGCCTCCGTAGTCGAGCAGTCGCGCCGGGGCCGATTGTTGCAGGTGTTTCCAGAGCCGGGGAAAGACTGTAACTCGCCGGGCATCCGAGATGGCCGAGAAGGCGTGGCCAATTCCGCTCCACTCTTCGGGATTCATCGCCAGGTCACGTCAAGTTGCGCAGTGCGATTGAGAGAGGTTGAGGAGGTTGTCGTTCACGCGGGATTCTGCGGTGCGAGTGCCTTGATGCGGTCGAAAATGAAGAACGACTGGAAATACATCGGCTGCTCGACCCACAGCGGGCCGTCGTTGTCGAAAACCGCGATGCGTTCGGCGGGCGAAACGAAATCCGGCGAGCCTGCTTTCGTCACCCTCCCGACGAAGGCGGTGATGGATTGTTTGGCCGCGTGGTCCTTCCACGAGGGCAGCGCGTCCTACGGAAAACAACCTATGATAGGCCCCAGTCCGAGGGCGAGAGTGAGGGAAACGATGGTTGTTTTCACCGCTTGGATTGCTGGGTTTCGACGGTGAAATCGCGGGCCACCCATCGCCAGACGGCCCGCGCGTTTCCCAACCAAAACGATCAGCTTACTCTCCAGCGGTCGTCATGCCCTTGATCTGCTTCTCGAGCGAATCGAGGCTCCAGTCGCCCGGCTTCTGGCTGGGCGGGAAGTCCTTCAAGGACATGAGGAACTTACTGGCGACGGCCTGTAGCGGCACGAGCACGAAGGCGCGGTCGATCATCCAGTCGTGATAGGTGTTCGAGTTTTCCTGCGACTTCTCGAACGGATCGCGGCGGAGGTTGAAGAGCAACGGCAGGCGCAGGTGGACAAAAGGCTCGCGCCAGACGTCGAGCTGGTGCGCGCGGTTTTCGAGATAGGTCGCCTTCCAGTCGCCCACGCGGATGGCAACGACTTCAGCGCCGTCGTTCAGGTAAATGAACTCTTTGCGCGGTGATTCCTTCGCCTTGCCGCTGAGGTAGTCGAGCAGGTTGTAGCCATCCACATGGTTCTTGTAGCTGCGACCATTGAGTTCTACGCCCACGAGCAGCTTTTCCTTGATGTCCGGCGCCCCGGCAGCGGCGGCGAAGGTGGGCAGCCAGTCTTCATGAGAAACGATGCCGTTGAGCGTGGTGCCGGCGGGGAAATGGCCGGGCCACTTGATGAAGCAAGGCACGCGGAAAGCACCTTCCCAGTTCGAGTTTTTCTCGCCGCGGAAGGGCGTGGTGCCGGCATCCGGCCAGGTGTTGTAGTGCGGGCCGTTGTCCGTCGAATACTGGACGATGGTGTTGTCGGCGAGGCCGAGGTCATCGATGAGCTTGAGCAGTTCGCCGACGTGCATGTCGTGCTCGACCATGCCGTCGCCGTATTCGTCCTGACCGGAAAGGCCGATGTGCTCCTTCTTGACGTGAGTGCGGAAGTGCATCCGCGTGCCGTTCCACCAGCAGAAGAACGGTTGCCCGGCTTTGGCCTGGCGCGTGATGAAATCCTTCGCGGCGGCCACGGACTCGTCGTCAATGGTCTCCATGCGCTTCTTGGTTAGCGGCCCGAGATTCTCGATAGTCTGGCCGCCCTTACCGTCGGCTTTGCTCTTGAGCACGCCGCGCGGGCCAAATTGCTCCCGGAAGGTTTTACCGTTGGGCAACTTCAAGTCATTGGGGTAATCGCGGTTCTCGGGTTCTTCCTCGGCATTGAGGTGGTATAGGCTGCCGAGGAATTCATCAAAGCCGTGCATCGTGGGCAGATGCTCATCGCGATCGCCCTGATGGTTTTTGCCGAACTGGCCAGTGGCGTAGCCTTGCGACTTCAGCACCGTGGCCATCGTCACATCGGTCTTCTGCCAGCCTTCCTTCGCACCGGGCATGCCGACTTTCGTCATTCCGGAGCGAACCGGCGCCGAGCCGCTAATGAACGCCGCGCGCCCCGCCGTGCAGCTCTGCTGCGCGTAGTAGTCGGTGAAGCCGACGCCTTCCCGCGCGATGCGGTCAATGTTGGGGGTCTTGTAGCCCATCATACCGCGGTTGTTGTAGCTGATGTTCCAGGTGCCGATATCGTCGCCCCAGATGACGAGGATGTTCGGTTTCTTGTCAGCGCCCTGCACCGCCACCGCGATAAATGCGGCAAGCAGCGTGACTGCCCATCGATGAAGAATTGGTTGCGTTTTCATTTTGGAATCGCGATCTCATGCTACACAAATGATTTATCCGGCGCATCATTTTGACGGCTTACGTATAGCTCGCTGCCTTTCGCAGTGAACTCGCGGGATTTTTCGTCCATTCCCTTTTGCAGGGCTTCTTCCTCGGCGACGCCTTGTTCGGCGGCGTATCTGCGGACGTCTTCGGTGATTTTCATTGAGCAGAAATGCGGCCCGCACATGGAGCAGAAGTGCGCGGTCTTGGCGCCTTCCTGCGGCAATGTTTCGTCGTGGAATTCACGCGCGGTGACGGGGTCGAGACTGAGGTTGAATTGATCTTCCCAGCGGAATTCGAAACGCGCTTTGCTCAAGGCGTTGTCGCGGTATTGCGCGCCGGGATGGCCTTTCGCCAGGTCGGCGGCGTGAGCGGCGATCTTGTAGGCGATGACGCCGTCTTTCACGTCCTTCTTGTTCGGCAGGCCGAGGTGTTCCTTGGGCGTGACGTAGCAGAGCATCGC
>DLVS01000689.1 GCA_003445095.1 Verrucomicrobiales bacterium | reverse complement strand
GGGGCATTGGTCGGGGGCGCCAGCCTCGAGGTCCGCAGCTTCGCGGACATCATCAAGAATTCGATCTGATTTTTCCGCTTATGCAGATTGCTCTAAATCTTTTGTCATTGGTCCTGGTCGTGTGTTGTCTGTTTCTCGGGTTGCTGATCCTTATTCAGCTCCCGAAAAAGGAGGCGGGTTTAGGACAAGCGTTCGGCGCCGGCGCTACGGAGGCACTCTTCGGAGCGGGTTCGGGCAATACGTTGACCAAGTTAACGAAGTATAGCGCCGGTATGTTTATCGGCTTGTGCGTACTGCTGGCTTGGATGAGCGCCCACACTGCGTGCAATGCCAATCGCGGTGTTTTGAATGAACTCAATGCCGCCACCACGCCGGCCACCCCTGCCGGGACCGGATTGATCGGAAGTAATGCGGTTGCTCCGGTAACCAAAACCATCACCAACGTCGTGATTCCGGTCCCGGCCGCCGTGACGAATGCGCCCGCGGCGCAGACTCCAACTCCCCTGGCCCCCAAGTAAACGGAGGATTGTGAACAATGGCCGCTCGGTATTTGGGGTCGCCGAGCGTGTGTCTCGAAGGGTTGAGTTCCGCGGCTATCTCCGAAGGGCAGGGGATTCAAGGGGGATCTTGGGAGCCGCAAGAGTGGGTCGGTCTGAGGCCCCCCTCGGAAGAAATCCTACCAACGGGTACTTTTGTGCGGGAATGATTCACCCTACCTTCCGCGGAGAGCCGGCGCGAGAATCTGGCTCGTGACTTATGCAGCGACGATGCCGGAGCGCAGTACTATTGGGGATCGCTCTCCTGGCTATCGTCGTCGCTGCCGAATCGACTCCGGCGGCCGATTCGGTCGCGGCTAATTCCAATTTCCGCCAGCCAGCGTCGCTTGACTGGTGGTCTTTGAAGCCGCTCGTCCGACCGCCTGAACCTCTGCTTCCCGCCGGTTCACCAGGAACCTTAGCGCAGAATCCGGTTGATCGGTTCGTGCTGGCAACACTGCGCTCGAAACAACTCGAACCGTCGCCCGAAGCCGATCGGCGAACCCTCATCCGGCGCTTGTATTTCGATTTGATCGGTCTACCGCCGAATCCTGCCGATGTAGAAGCATTTGCGGCCAATTCGGCTCCCGACGCCTACGAGCGGTTGGTGGACCGACTCTTGGCGTCGCCGCAATATGGTGAACGGTGGGCCCGCCACTGGCTCGACGTGGTGCACTACGGTGAAACCCATGGTTACGACAAGGATCAGCCGCGACCAAACGCATGGCCATACCGAGACTATGTCATTCGAGCTTTCAACGAGGACAAACCGTATTCCCGGTTTGTCCAAGAACAGGTCGCCGGTGATGTCTTGTGGCCGGACACCGAAGATGGACTGACGGCAGTGGGATTCATTGCGGCGGGCCCCTGGGACCTGATCGGTCACGCCGAAGTACCGGAGACCAAGACGGACGGCAAGATTGCCCGTCTGCTAGATCGTGACGACATGGTAGGCAACGTCATGAACACGTTCACGAGTACCACCGTTCAGTGCGCGCGCTGTCACGATCACAAGTTCGATCCCGTTTCGATGGTGGATTACTACCGGCTCACCGCCGTCTTCGCCGCCCTAGACCGGGCTGATCGGCGATTCGATACGGATCCGGCCATAGCTCGGGAACGGGCGGATTTGGAACGTCAGCAACGGGAACTGAAGGCCGCCAAAAAGGAGCTGGACCAAAAATTGTTAGACTCCGGAGGACGGTCGCTCGCCCTACTGGATCGACTCATCGCCGAGACCAAGGCCGGGGATGCAGTCACCCCACAAGCCGAGTTTGGTTGGCACAGCGAGCTCAGCGCAGTCTCGAATGTGATAAAATGGGTTCAGATTGACCTGGGTGTGGCCCGACCGCTGGACCGCATCGTCTACGTGGGTTGTCGCGATGATTTCAACGGCATCGGTGACGGATTCGGCTTTCCAAGGCGCTATCGAATTGAAGCGTCGAACCATCCGGAGTTTGGCAGCGATGTGGAGATTCTTTCCGGTCACACCGAGGCTGCGGTGCCCAATCCCGGAGTGACGCCGCAAGAATTGAAGTTCCCCGGCAAGCAGGCTCGATACCTCCGTTTCACGGCCACCGAACTGGCACCGCGGCAGAATGATTTCAACTTTGCGCTGGCCGAGGTGCTGGTGTTCGACACCAACGGAGTCAACCACGCGCTCGGTGCGCCGGTCACGTCGTCCGACTCGATTGAGGCGCCACCGCGATGGAGCCGAGCGAACCTGACCGACGGCTATTACCCGGGCCACACACGCGGTCCGGCCGCGGTTCCGCTTGGCGTCCTGGAAACACAGCGGGCGGTTGCCATGGAGAAGGTCACTGACGACGGCACGCAGACGAAGTTAACGCGGGTCGCAGCACAGCTCGATTCGGTGGAATCAGCCCTCAAGAAACTCCCGCCGGCTCGGGTGGTCTATGCGGGGACGATTCATCAAGGTAGTGGCGCATTTCGCGGAACGGGACCCGACGGCGGCAAACCACGACCGATTTTCGTCTTAGCCCGTGGCGACGTGAAGAAACCGGGACGTGAAGTCGGGCCGGGAACGGTCGAGTTCATTTCGGGTGTGAATGAGTTTCCGCTACCGGCCGACGCACCCGAGGGCGAGCGCCGAGTGGCTTTGGCAAATTGGCTCACCGACCCACGCAATCCGCTCACGTGGCGATCCATCGTAAATCGTGTTTGGCAATACCACTTCGGGCGCGGATTGGTCGATTCCCCCAACGATTTTGGACGAATGGGTCGGAATCCCACTCATCCTGAGCTGCTCGATTGGCTGGCGGTCGAGTTTCGAGACGGCGGCCAGTCGTTGAAGTCGCTCCACCGATTGCTGGTGACGAGTCGGACCTATCGGCAGTCCGTTGCCAGTAGTCTAGCCAACGAACGAGTGGACGCGGACAATCAATTCTTGTGGCGGATGAACCGACGCAAGCTTGAGGCCGAAGCCGTGCGCGACACCATGCTGTCCGTGGCCGGTAAACTCGATCCGGCGATGGGCGGGCCGAGTTTCCAAGACTTCGTCGTCGAACGCCCGGAACATTCTCCCCATTACGAATATCATTTGCACGATCCCGAGGATCCCAAGTCGCAACGCCGTTCGATCTACCGGTTCCTCGTCCGGTCCCAGCCCCAACCTTTCATGGCGACTCTCGATTGTGCCGATCCCTCCATGTCGGTGGATCGACGCAATGAGACAATGAACGCCTTACAGGCATTGGCGTTGCTGAACAATGACCTGGCGGTCGCCATGGCCCGCCACCTCGCAAATCGGGTTACTCGCGACTCACCAGTTTTGGAAGACCAAGTGAGAGCGGCGGTCGCTTTGGCGCTGAGTCGCTCGCCCAAACGTGAGGAGGTCGCGATGTTGGCCGAGTACGCTCGACAAAATGGCCTGCCCAACGCGTGTCGAGTCATCTTCAACCTCAACGAATTCTTATTTGTGGATTGAACCCGAACTTCGGCGTGGCAGTCCGGGGCTGCCCCAAGGTCATTCCCTCAGCCGCACCGGTCGGTCGTTTCGGGTGTCGAGAATCGGACCGAACAGTGTCGTCATTAGGTCCACCGGACCCGGCTTCACGAAGACGGCCGGCGGGAAACTTGGGGGAGTTTGTGATTGGGAAACCTGCGCACTCCAGGCGGACCAAACTTGTTCTGCCGCCGAGGCACGGTCGTTTGGAGGAATCACAAAGTCGTAGCCGACCAGCTCAAGTTTGGACGTGGCGCGTAATGAGCGACTCGCCACGCAACGAATGGCGGCATACGGATCGTCGAGCAAAACGCCCAGAAAGGGAGGGATCCAGTCGGCCCCCGACGTTTCGCGAGCCGGGCCCCAGCCAAAATGCCACGCCAGAAGTGCTCGCTGTCCCGCGTCGCCCGCCAGAGTCAGTCGAACCGAATCCGCCACGGCCTGAGCCTGCGGATCCAAGGGGGGAGTCGGTTGGCGGTACCAAGTGGTCAGGTGATCCGCAGTCCATGCCAAGGTTCGGTCCAAGTGGCAAAGATTGCACGCGTTGGGCCGTCCGGTGGCCAGTTCGTCCGCCACTCGCGGACTACTGATCTGATGGCTTCGAATCGCGCTCAGGACGCCGTAAGTCGTATGCGGCATGTGACAGTTGTAACATTGGCTGCCCGAAGACGAACTGAGGTGGTGCGTGTGCCGTTCGAGCGTGCGCGAATCGCGGTAGTCCTCATGACACTGGGTGCAAGCTCGATTGTCCTGGCGGTTTTTGGCGAGCAGATCGTTGGGTTCGCTTTCGTGTAAGGAATGGCAAGAGAGACAAGAGAAACGACCTCCTTTGAAACAAGGCGACGCGGCAACACTGTTATATTCTCGGCCGCTGACTCGCCCATCCCATCACTCCAAAAATAATCATCAAGCAAAGCGGGATTCTTCGCGAGATAAGCTTGGAGCCCGGGAATGGCCTCCACGCGATCCGGTTGAATCAGGGGAGTGGTGGCAGCCAACTCATCGCCGGGCCGGAAGCGAAACCCGCCTTGCCGCCAGGTCTCGGCACGATCGATCCATTTCATCGAATGACAAAAACCACACACTTCGGAGGCGCGCACCGGATCGATGCGTTCGGGATGGACGATCTCCGTGCTCAAAATCGCGGCGGTCGGCTTGGGTGCGCTGCGATCGGCTGCGGTGCGCGCAGCGACGTGTCGTTCGCCCGGGCCGTGGCAGGCTTCGCAGGAAATTCCCAGTTCGGCCGCCCGCGTCTCCATCCGTTGCTGCACACTGTCCACCCGCGGTTCAATGGCGGTCGCATGACATCGGCTGCACATCACGTTCCACACTTCCGCTTGATGCGCGAAACCGGGAGGACGGATGAACGTCGAGTTACGCGGGACCCAGCGATGTTCAGGAATCAGCCAGGTGAAGGGAAACCCGACTTGCGTATTGCCGCTCCCGCCCGGGACCCAAAAGACCTGCATGTGATGCGACCCGGTGACCAAGCTCACCTGAGTGTCCAAACTCGGTGGGGTCTCGGAACTCGGGCCAGGTGGTAGAATTCGCTCCATCCTGACTCGCAGATCTTCACCGTCCCGAGTGAGGTGAAATCGAGTGCCGTCGTTGGTCAGCGTCACGTTGTTGAAGTCTGCTCGAACCGTTTCCGGAGTCGCATACTGCGTCATCGTCCGATGAAACGTCCGGTGCCAGCTCTTGAACTGTTCTTCGTGACAAGGCCGGCACGATTGCGAGCCGACGTATCCCGTAGGTCCGCCTTCGGACGGAACGCTGGCGCGAAAATCGTCACCCACCGCGGCGGTCGGCGGTTGAGGTCCTGGATTGGCCGACGGTACTGAATCTTGGCGCGAGCATCCGGAGGTAATGCCCAGCCAAGCCCCTAAGAGCACCCAAGCAAAATGGTTTTGGCCGCGCCGCACTGCGTGTACATGCGCTAAACTCGACCGAGTGGCAATCGGCCGGTTGGCCTACCGGTCCTAAAAACGTGGGAACGGCTTGAAGGCCGTGACTTCCTCGTCGAACGCACGAGCTACCGCGATTTGCGGCCCTTGCTCCGTGATTTGCCGGAAGCGGCGGTGCCTTCGCCCGAGCAGAAAGCCCGCTGGGAACGCCAACGGCGCACCGCGGGTATCGATCGTAGCCGCCAAGGGGACGAGGCGCACATTCCTCTTCGCACCCTCGCGTCGATTGCACCCAGTGCCTCCACTCGCGCTGCGGGGTCAGCGCGTCCTGCCGTCCGCGGCTACTCGGGTAGCCGCCGAGGGGACGAGGCGCACTTTCCTCTTCGCGCCCTCGCGTCGCTTGCACCCGGTGCCTCCACGGGCGTCGCGGGGTCAGCGCGTCCTGCCGTCCGCGGCTACTCAGGTAGCCGCCGAGGGGACGAGGCGCACTCTGCAGATCCTTCTCCCGCGGCGACAGCCGGGGGAGAAGGTGCCCGGAGGGCG
>DLVS01000203.1 GCA_003445095.1 Verrucomicrobiales bacterium | reverse complement strand
GACGACCACGACACGAGCGCCTTCTCGCACGCAAGCGCGCGTCGCCGCCAGCCCGAGTCCGCTCGTGCCCCCGATGATCACCACGGACTTGCCGGTCAACCGCCCGCTCATGCGATCACTCTCCGGCTAAGGCCCACGGCAATTCAAGTCGCAGTGAACGCTCGCCCTCGTCGTCGGTTCCCGGTAATCACCGCCCGTGTTGCAGGCTTCCACGTTGTTGCTCGCCGCCGTGGTGTTGACGTCCGGCTGCACGCCCAGTGGATTTCTGGCCCGTCAATTTGTGCGGGCGCCCAAGACGTTTCCGCAAATCGTTTCTCCGGCTCCCCGCGTTTACTACAGCTTTCCTCAGGTGGGGATAACCGAATTTCCGTTGCAATTGGCGACCGTGGACCCGCCGTCGATGACGCTGGCCTACCGCCTGGTGCCACCCGCAGACTACCACGCGAGGATGGTGATCACGCAACACAATGGCTCAGGTCCCGCTCGCCCACTCTATGACTTCAAGGCGAGAATTCCCGGAAGCCCGACACCGTTTTCCACTCACCCGCGGGGCACCGTCGTCCTATTGCACGGGTATGGCTTGGATCAGGACACGATGCTTCCTTGGGCCTTGTTCTTGGCTCAGTCAGGCTGGAACTGCGTGTTGGTGGATTTGCGGGGACACGGGGAATCTTCCGGGGAACGCATTTATTTCGGAATTCGCGAGGCTTCTGATCTCACGGCGCTGATCAGTGAACTGATGCGCCGGGAGCAGGTGGCTGCGCCGATTAATGTGGTGGGAGTGTCCTATGGGGCGGCCGTGGCTTTGCGCTGGGCCACCGTCGATCCTCGAGTGAACGGAGTTGTGGTCATCACTCCGTACAGTCGCCTAAACGACGCGATCGAAGGGTTACGGAGCAACTTCGCAAATTGGCTCCCCGCGGGACTGATTCAGCGCGCGGCCAGAAAAATTCCGGGGCTGGTCGGTGTCTCATTTGATGGACTCGATCCTCAAGAATGGCTCCAGGACAACAAAATCGACGCGCTGTTCGTGGCCGCCGGCGACGATCCGGTGGCCCCGATCAAATCCGTCGAAGCCCTCGCGATCCGTGCGGGCGCACATCCCGTAATCACGCTCCCGGGCATTTCACACGAGCAGGCACCGTTTCAGATCGAGGTGCTGCGTGAGCCTGTTACCGAGTGGCTACGGTCGGTCTCGGCCGGGACAGCGGGTAAGGTAGCCAACTGAACCCGAAGCCTAGAGCCTGTCAGGCACTATAAAGGGCGCGGAGCATAAGACTGACAAAGGCGAGCCAGTGAAAGCCGGCCAGGGTGGTGGCGAGGCGCTCATAGTCGCGGGCCAACCGGCGGAAGCGAGCGGCCCAGGCGAAGCTGCGCTCGACCACCCAACGGCGCGGCAGGAGCACAAAGCCCCGCTTGGCTTTGGGAAGCTTGACGACCTCTAGGCGGATGCCGTGCCGTGCCGCCGCCTGTGCGGGTTTATTGCCCGTGTACCCTTGATCGGCGAACGCCAGTTCGACGGTCTGGTCGGTCGCCGCTTGCACGGCCTTGGCCAGGTGCTCCACTTGAGCACGGTCCTGTTCATTAGCCGGCGTGACGCGCAGCGCCAGCAGATGGCCCAAGGTGTCCACCGCAATATGAACCTTCGAACCGCGGCGCCGTTTATAGCCGTCGTAACCCGCGCGTGAGCCGCTCTCGGGGGTCGATTGGAGCGTGCGACTGTCCAAGACCACCGCCGTCGGCGAGGGATTCGCGCGCTCGGCCACCAGGCGGAGAAGTTCTCGCAAGTCGTGCGCCATGGCTTCGAAACAGCCTGCCTTGATCCAGCGCTGGGTCTGCTGTTGTACGGTCCACCACGGAGGCAGATCGTTGGGCAGCATCCGCCAGGGACAACCGGCCCGCACGAACCAACGCAGCGCGTTGTAGACCGTCCGCAGGGGATACTCACGCTGGGGCGCTGCTTCGTTCATCAAGGTCAGATACGGAGCGCAGAACTCCCATTCAGCGTCGGTGACATCACTCGGATATGCAGATAGTTTTCGCTGTGCCATCCCGACGATTTGCCCCAAGTTGATCGTAAAGTCGATCGTTATCGTTAATATTCTATCTAACCTAAAGTCCCTGACAGGCTCTAAATCCGGCCTGCTCCAATCCCAACGTGAGGCCGCCGCATCCAGAAAACATATCAATGGCCACGGGGTTTTTCACTCCGGAAGAGTATACGAAGTCGTGGCGTCGTCGGCGAGCATGTTTACCGGATGTAAGGGGAGCGGGGTACGCCGGATGCGCTTCAGCGACTCGCCATCAGGCCTTCGCCCCAGCTCCGTGAATAACTCCTCCCTCAATCGATAGATCACCTCGGGTCTGTCCCGGGGGTTCCCAGTTGAAGGGGCCTCGGACGGGTCCAACCCGCTGCTTTGATACGCTCAGAGAGGGGGCCAAGCATACGTATCTGGTCCACCTCCTTCTGTGCGGCGAACAGGGGGTCTTGGCTTACTCCAAGGACTGTACAGGCCCGTTCCTGAGCCTCGACAGCGTCGTGGCGAGGTTTGATGCTTCCGATCACGGCCGACCAGTTCAAAATTAATTGCCATCTCTGGTAATGAAAATAGTCAACCACAGCATCTGGCGTCGTCTGGTTGATCCCCTCGTTTGCGGGACCCGACAGCTGACGCCAGGCTGCTTCGAAACTTTTCTCATAAGTAGTCAAGTATTCGGACGCACTCAACTCTCGCCCAGCCTTGATCCACTTCCGGGACAAATCCGAGTCAATTACCATGGCCGGAATCATTTGAAGGATCACCTGTTCCCGGGAACCGGCCACAATGGCCGGCTCTAGGAGTCCATTACGAGCCGACTCAATTGCCTCCTCTCTTGAGCGCCCCCGCCAGCCAGACAATGCTCGGAGCATCCATGCATTGGGACGAAGTCTGGGGTCGAGGCTCTCGATAAATTTGGGTGTATATAATTCCGCGACCGTTTGAAACGGGTCAACAAATGGCGATCCGGCGCCAGTATTGTCAAACTCGACTGCTTGAATGAAACTTTGGGTGGCGGTCGCTCGACTATTGGCCGAGGCGGTGTCAGCTCTTGCTTTCTGTATCCAGGCGAATACCGAAGCAATCATTGCCGCGATTGCGAGGATGACCGCCACGCAGGCGAATGCCTGAATGTGCTTCTTGCTTTTCTGCTGAGCCTCCAATTCCCGCTGGCGCGCCGCCGCCAATTGGGTTGCCTTCTCCTCAGCTTCGCGTGCCCGCGCAGCCTCCGCCTGAATGCGCTGGCGCTCTTGTTCTTGCGCATGCCGGCGTAGTTCCCGACAGGCTGCGAGAAACGACTGCCCATCGCCACTCAAAGGGACTTCACCCTTGGACAGTTCGTCGTCAGCTCCCGCCAAGTGGCCGCCCTGCCAGAGATAACTCTCGTCTTCTGGATGCACCATCCATTGGCGGGCAGCCTCTTCGATCCGGTCCCTGAGTCGGAGCTGATCTCGACTCGCGTCGATCCATTTCTGAAAACTCTTCCAACCCCTCAGCAATGCCTCGTGCGACAACTCCACCTCTACGTCCTCGGCGTTCGTTTCCCCAATTGGACGACTAGTCGTCACCAAGTTGCGGTCAGCCAGTTCTTTGATGAACAAATGGCGCTCGGTCGAATCGACGCCCGGCAAGAGCCGTAAGGCCCGACGCCGTTTGGTGTCCGCGGAGCCTTCTCCCAACTGGACCAAATCGAGGAGAACATGCCGAAGCAGTACTTGCTTCTCCGAAGTTAAACTTCCGAAGTAGCTTTCCGCATAACGATCTACCGCACCTTCCAAACTGCCCATTTGGTTATAGGCAGCAACGGTGAGTCGGCGGCCCTCTCGAGCTTTCCACAATTGTTCGAGCGTATGTTGGAGAAATGGCAACGCTCCGGGCTGCCGCTCCATATCGTCGAGCAGTCGCTCAACAAGCGCCGGTTCGACTTCCAACCCGCCCCGCTGCGCTGGACATACGATGGCGTCGCGAAGCTCACTCCGGCTCATCGGGCCCAATAGCACCTGATTGTCTGCCACCTGTGCCCGAAGCGACGGCAGCAACGCACAGTGCCCATAGAAATCGGCTCGCAACGCGATAACGACGCATACCCGCCCTTGTTCCTCTCGCACAGCGTGAAGGAGGTTTTCAATAAAGAGACGTCGATCGTGGCCGAGTCCGTCGGTATGACCATCAAGGCTTGAGCTATCACTGGCTTCACTTCGCGCGTAGGTGAAGACCTCCTCAAACTGGTCCACGAAGACGACCAATCGCCGAGTATCATTGGATTGCGCGAGTGCGTAACGGCCAATGAGATGAAGCCTAGCCTTCTCGTCACTTCCACGAGCGACATGTTCCGAAATAGCCGAAAGATGCGGACTAATCTCTGGGTGACTTCCTAATTGGACTTGCAGGCTCTCCCACGGATTCGCTCCAGGCTTACAGGAAACGTACAGCCAACGGTCGCTCCCTGGCAGTCCGCCATGCGCCAAAGCGGGCAGTAATCCCGCCGTTACCGCGGAAGACTTGCCGCTCCCCGACGGACCGAGCACAGCCAGAAACCTCCGTTCGTCCGGCGTACCAAACCAGTTTCCCAACCGCCCGAGCAGTTGCCTTACACTGCCTTCGCGTCCGAAGAAGAAGGGCTCTTCCTCCGCACGAAACGGGCGCAGGCCAACATAAGGACACTGATCAACAAATGGCGCTTGCTCGGGCGAATACCGCGGTTCGATGCCGTGAATTCCACAGACCAGGCGACGCAAAACTTCTTCCTCGTCGAGGGACTGTCCGAATTCTACCCAACTCTTCCCTTTTAGGAAGCCGGGCAGCTCCGCGTCAGCGACTCTTCTGCCGCCAGGAAGTAGCACCGAAATGACCCGTAAAGGCTTGGGCTTTCGCTCAACGCCTTCGCGAATCGCCAGGTCCATTTCTTCGGCATGCCACGGACCGAACCCTGAAGGGCCAACGAAGACCAAGCACGTTTCGCTCTCTGCGAGTCCGCGCTCCAACGCTGCCCGCCATGACTCTCCCGGAATCAGGTTCCACTTATCGAACCAGCAGGAAATGCCCTCCCGCTCCAACCGACGGGCCAGCTCTTCGACTGTCGGTTTATCGGCGCTACCGTGGGATAGAAACGCCTGGAAACGAAGCTTAGGCATAAAGGTGAATGGTCAGGAGGGTCAGGGCTCTCATTGCTTCCGCCCAGGTCCCCAAAGTCAAATCCCAACTGATCTACGAGCAACCCGAAATCCCCTGCCTCTGGGATGAGCGGGATATGTCGTGGCCCGCTGGAAGACAAGTGCGGTGTCGGACGAAGCGTTGGCGACAATGGCGGCATACATTAATTTGAATCCAGTGTGCGCCCGGCTGGGGAAGATTCGAAGGATTATCGGTGGTGTGGCTATGCCGAGGCAATAACAGCGGGCAATAAAGTGCCCGGGCAGATCGGTGTCCAAGATTGGGGCTAGAGTTTGGCGTAGAGGGCGTGGCGGCGGTCCAGGGGAGGTTGTCCCAGAGGCTGGCCCGCAACCAGCGGAGGAGCTTGACGGAGCGCTGAGTCAGGCGCCGGAGCGCGAGGATGGGGCTGGGGAATTTTCGCCCGGCTTTGGCGGCGTGCGCTTGGGCCCGCTCCAGCTCTTGGGCTTTGCGCCCCTGCTCGGCGTGGTTGACGATGCCCTCGTGTTCCAAGCGCCCTTCCACCAGTAAGAGCAGATTGTGCAACAGACAAAGGAACTGCGCTTGCGCGGCTTTAGCGACGAGCGAAGTGGCCCAGGCTTTCTGCTCGTTCAATTTGTTCTTCAGTTCATCAAAGACTTTCTCCAGATCCCACCGCAGCTTGTAGAGGAAGGCGATCAAGCCAGGCCGAATCGTCAGCTCGTTGGTCAGAAAGACATACTCCGTGCCCGTCACCGGCTCCACATAGCGGATGCGCCGCACCAGCACTCCGGCCTGGCCGGCGACGAGCTCGACACTTTGCACGCCAGCATCGACGGGATCCTGGCGATCCCACGCCGGGAGGCCTTGGACCGCCAGCGCCATGTTTTCCTTTTCGCGACTCACAAAATAGAGGCCGTGCGCTTGTTTCCAGCGGTGCCAGGCGTGGAAATCAATGCCGGCTTTGTCCCAGACCCAGAGCACTTGGCGGCCCACCGGCGCCTGCTGCCGCAAGGCCTGGGGTTCTAGGCGCTTGAGCACATGCATGTCATGTTCTTTGAGGCCGATGCCTGCGGCCAGGTGGCGCAGGGTATGACGGCGCAGATCCAAGGCATAGAAGTGGCCGACCGCGTGTTTGGTTCCGTCGGTGCGCGCGTCATGGACGGCGGCACCGTGCCAGTGGCCGTCGCCGGCATAGACGTCGAAATTGGCCAGGTCGGCATAAGCGCCCAAGGCGTCGGGGAGGGTGGCCGCGACGCGTTGGCACAAGCGGCCGTTGAGTTCGCGGACCAAGCGGCAGCGGCGCTCGCTTTTGAGCGCTTCGAAGTAGTGGGCCAACGGGGGACAACGCTCGAACTGGAAGCCGTGTTGTTGGAGGTAAGCTCGGCCGGAGGGCACTTCGTGCAGCGCCCGATCCAAGCCCAGGCGGATCCAATCGCCGTCCAGCAATTCGGGGCAGGCGCGTTGGTGGGCGCACTCGCCCAAGAGTTCCTCGACGGGTCCCCAGAGGGCTTGGCGGACGGTGCGGGGTGAGCTCACGGTGGAAACAGAATTCATCGAGGGGCCCCAAAAATATTTTTCCGAGCTCTGTCAAATCGAG
>DLVS01000154.1 GCA_003445095.1 Verrucomicrobiales bacterium | reverse complement strand
TTGCCGGTGATAAAAAGTTTGATTTGGACAAACTTCCGGTAGTGAGTGGCGTGACTACCATCCCGGACTACGCGGTCGGGCGCATTGACTTTGCTCGACTAACGGTCTTCAACCCTTTGACTGAAGTGGATTTGCTAAAGCGGTATTTTGCCAAGGATTTCAAATACCGAGCGAACGGAGTTCCTACCTTCGGACGGGTCTCCTTCTTGAGTGGCAACAGTCAGGGGCCAAACGGAATGACCTCGGCGCTGGGCTTGAGCGGGGCCGCCTTTGGAGTCGCTCCCGGGACCATCATCTCCGGTTTCAACCTGCGCGACAAAGTGCCGGCGGACTTCGGAGTTCACTTCTATACGGGCACGGACATTGCGGTCCAAGATGGGTTGGGCGTGCTTCACGCATCGTCCGCATTTGCTGATCCGGCTCAGGAGATTCCGGTCACCTTTCGACAAGTCTGGTTTTCGTACGCCGAAGATTGGGCAAGGCTCAACGCGCAGAATCAGGTTTTTGTAAACAACAACTGGCTTCGCTCATCGCTGGGATGGCCGAATTATGGACTGGCGACGGTAGGCGGATATACCTGGGATTTTACCCTGATGGGCGGAGGGGCGCCGTTGGCAGAGTTGATGAGGCTCGGCTGGCTCGATGTGGCGCCCACGTTCGAAATTCCTCGGTTTCAGAGCATCCTGGGCGATCCAACCCTGCGTTTACACCGCGTCAGCCCGGTCAAGAATATCAACCCTTCGCGCGCAGGTTCGGTCGTGACGCTGACTTGGACCCCGTCTGCCGATTCTGGCTGCCGCTACTATGTGTATCGGAGCACGAGCGGGCTGGACGGATTTTCCTCGCCGCTGAATTCTTCGAGCCCGGTCGATGGATGTAGCTACATCGATTCCGGAGCTCCGGCCAATGCTACATATCAGGTGCGCGCGACAAAACTGCAAATCACTGGCTCGGGGTCCTTCTGGAACCTGAGCCAAGGAACCTTCATTACTGTGCCATGAAAGCCTACCAATTAATTGCGGCAGCCGTCGTTGCCATTGCCAATAGCGTGCGGTCGGTCTCAGGTGAGTTCGTCAATCTCAGTTTTGACAATCCTCAGTTCCCTTCATGGTTTCCCGATCCGATTCCTAGTGGGCCCTTCCCCGGGATTAAAGGGGAGTGGATGACCCCTGGCTGGTATTCGGAGCCACAGTCTTCGGTGGGATACAACTATTCGCAACGCTTTGCCGGGTGGGGAAGCCTCCTGGATCGGGACTTCCGTGATACCCATTTTGGCGCTAATTCGCCGGTGCCGGTCGTGGGCCGCTTTTCCCTCGGGATCTGGCCACTTTCATACCCCCTTGCCCCTGACGGTACACTCTGGCCGTTTGAGCTGCGCCAGACGGGCGACGTTCCCGGCGATGCTCTGTCTCTGCGCTTCCTCTACCACGGGGATGATTTGCGGGTGTACCTGGCCGGGGAACAACTGCCCCTATTCGCTCAACCCGACGTTCCTTCTGGCAACCCGGACATTCCTCTCTACCACTACTTCGCCGTGGACGTCAGCCCCTATGCCGGAATGGCGGCGGAATTGAAGTTCGAATTCCGCAGCTTTGGCTACGACGACTTCTCGGGGGAGCCGCGCCCTATTGGCTATCCCGATGCCCAAGGCCATGTCCTCGATGACCTATCCTTCAGTACGTCCCCAGTGCCCGAGCCTTCCACCTGGGCGTTACTGGCAACCGGCGTTTTGACCCTGGGTTGGGCTCTTCGCAAGCGGGCGCGGTAACGTTATGGAGTGCGCTAGCCCTCCAGCGCTTATGAGGTCGGCAATGGGGTCTTACTATTGACGATCGTGATCTCCGCACAGGGAGCGCGGTTTTC
Source organism: Verrucomicrobiales bacterium (assembly GCA_003445095.1). Taxonomy (GTDB): domain Bacteria; phylum Verrucomicrobiota; class Verrucomicrobiia; order Limisphaerales; family UBA9464; genus UBA9464. The sequence continues at coordinate 6,905 of DLVS01000154.1, read as the reverse complement.
CTTAATAGTGGGCCGAAATGGATGGGAGGAGGGGCCTCACTATTGGAGGCGGGTAGGGACAACTATCGGAGGGCGAACTGAATCTCGGACGGATTTGAGTTCGAGGTTCGAGCGAAGGCTGCCAGGGCGTTCAGGCTCGGCAGAAAAAGCAAAGGGGTCACCCATTAGCAAATTCGCCTCGAAAATCGCCCCGATTCGCGAGCATTCGAGATTGGATCGTAAAGCTCACGATCGGTGAATCGCCGAGCTAGGAAATTGCAACACCCGGTTCGGGTTGAGCTTCACATCAACGCCAGAATTCACTGCGGGACGGTTCTTTTCTTAAGCCAAGGAATGAACGCGCTCGTGGTTCGCTGGTACTCACGATAGGCGTCACCTTTGGATCTCACTGAGAGCTTTTCTGCGATGGGAATTCCGGTGACGTTCACCAGGAAGTGCCCCATCAGTATCGGGGCAATGAGCCCGAGCCAACCCCACGGTCCGCTCAAGGCGAACAGCGCGTAACCGATCCAAATCAGCCATTCGAAGAAATAGTTAGGATGACGCGAGTAGCTCCACAATCCGGTCTGACAAACCCGGCCTCGATTTCTAGGCTTAGAACGAAACGCGGTCAGTTGTAGATCGGCGGTGGATTCCCCGAGAATGCCAGCGATCCAAACGGCGATTCCAGCCATGTGCCACGGTCCCAGTTCGGTCTGCTGATTCAGCACCACGAGGGCGAACGGTAGGGACAACACGACCTGCCACACGCCTCGGAGTTGGAAAAACCCAAACATCCTTCGATTGGCACCTTCACCCCACTCGTTCCTTAACCGGGCGTATCGAACGTCTTCGTCCGGATGATGAGCCGCCACCCGCGCGCCCAAATGCAAGGCGAGCCTGATGCTCCAGACAAACACCATCACCGTGATCAATCGTGGAGCGAGCTCTGGGCGAAATCGAGAGGGCGCTACGAGCACGGCGGGTAGGATCAAGTATAAGAGGGCCAACACCGCAAATCCGCCGGACCAGACCACATCGACGATGGCCGCATTTTGGAGCCGACGAGCAACGAAGTGGGCGCCGACATTTCCACGACAGCAAAGGCCAGGCCCGCGACCAGGAAAATCAGAATGAACGGCAACATAGGCTCACGGCACTCGATCCTTCTGAGACAGCAACACCTGTTCCACCATGGCGTTCCCGGAGAAGATTCGATGATCGCGAATCCGTCGCCGCGCAACCTCGCGATCTTTAGGTCTACCATCCGATTGCGTTCCGTGGAATTGCCGGCTTTTGATTTGCGACCGTCCGGGAGCCACTGGTCTCCTCGCGCCGCGATGTCGCGAATCCGCATTCCGCTCGTTTGGTTGCCAGTCGCTTTGTGGATGCTCCTGATTTTTCTGGGGTCTACGGATGCTCTGTCCGTGCGCCGAACCTCGCGCATCATCGGCCCCGTCCTTAGATGGTTCATTCCTGACATTTCCGATGCGGCGATTCGTCAAGTCCAAACCGGTGTCCGCAAGACCGGTCACGCAGTTCAATACGCCATCCTGGCGGGACTCGTGTGGCGCGCGTTGAACGAAGCCGACTTGGGATTTCGACGCCCCTGGCCGCGCCGACTGGCGGTGCTTAGTTGGGCGTTGGCGACCGGTTACGCAGTCACCGATGAAATCCATCAATCGTTTATCCCCAGTCGCCAGGGCCAAGTGACCGACGTTTTGTTCGATTCAGCCGGAGCGGCGGTGGCAATCGGGCTTATTTGGTGGTGGGGACGCCGACGTCAACGTTGGGAGAGTCAATCCGCTCGACCGGCAACGTCAGCGCGAGCTCACCCAACGTGAAACCGGCCGTTGACCCTCTGATTGGATGCGCTTCTCATCACTTCGAGCGGTGCTTGTCCTGGCGATCAAGCAGTGCCTATTCTGAACCATGCTTTGGCGGTGGAACTTAAGGCGACTGCGCGGATGGATGTGTTGGAGTTGGCTAGGCGCCGGTCTCTTCCTCCACGCTGCGGACGATGCTCGGCTGGCCACGTTGACCCGCCTCGTCCAAGACGATTCGCCCAAGGTTCGCCTCGAAGCCTTGCGCGCTCTAGCCAAATTCCCTACCGCCGAAGCCGCCGCCGCCGCGCTCGGTGTATTGGACAAGCCGATGGATCCCACACTGGACTACGCGCTGTGGCTCACGATCAACGATCTGTCCGAGCCGTGGATTGCCGCCCTTCAAAGTGGGGCGTGGAAACCGGACGGCCGTGAGCGACAACTCGAGTTTGCTTTGAAGGCGCTGCGACCCGACCAGGCGAGTCGAGTACTCGCGCAAGTGCTCGAGAGCCGGCCACTCCAACGCGACGGCAGCGGACCCTGGATCGAACTGATCGGCGCGGCCGGTACCCCGAAGGAGTTGCGGCGGTTGCTGGACCAAGTGTTGAACGGCGGATTTGACGAGGCCGCGTCGGCGCGCGGACTCAAGGCACTGGGTGAGGCATCGCGCTTGCGCAAGTTGACGCCCGACGGCGACCGCACGGCGCTGATCAAATTGTTCGATTCTCCTTCGCCGGCCACGCGAACCGCGGCCCTCAAGCTTGCTGGCCAATGGAAGGACCTTCCTGGGGCAACTTCAAAGCTCGCGCAGATAGCGGGGGCCTCGGGAACCGATCCCGCCACGCAGGCGGCGGCGATCGACGCCCTTCGACAAATCGGCGGCAAAGACGCCGTGGATTCATTGGTCGGCTTAACTGGACCAACCCAAAATCCCGCGGTACGTCGACAGGCAGCATCGGCCCTCGCGGCCTTGGACTTGAACCGGGCTTTACCAGCCATCGTCGAAGTCGCAAAAACCACGACCGACGAAGCCGCGGCACTCGAATTTTGGCGGGCGGTTTTGGGAGTGAAAGGCGCCGGGAAACGGGTCGCCGAAGCTCTGCCGGAGTCAGGTCTGGCTCCCGAGTCCGCGAAGGCGGGCCTGCGAGCAGCACGCGAAGGTGGCCGGAGCGAACTCGATTTAGCCCTCGCCTTGGCTAAGGGCGCCGGGCTTTCGACTGACCCAGCAGCCTCTGGCGCGGGATTGATTAAAGAATTGGCGGCCAAGGCGTCAGCTCAAGGTGATCCGTCTCGCGGCGAATGGATTTATCGGCGCAGTGACCTCGCCTGCGTGAGTTGCCATGCGATTGGCGGCGCCGGCGGAAAAGTTGGGCCCGACATGACGAGCCTTGGCGCCAGCGCGCCCGTCGATTATTTGGTCGAGTCGGTATTATTGCCCAATGCCAAGATCAAGGAGGGCTATCATAGCCTGATCATCACCACCAAGGACGGATCCGAATACACGGGGACCTTAGCTCGCGAGTCGCCGTCGGATGTGGTGCTACGGAATGCTGCCGGCGCGGAGCAGGTGATCGCAAAAACTGATATCGAGAAACGTGAACAAGGGACCCTTTCGCTGATGCCGAGCGGTTTGCTGGATCCGTTGAACGAACAGGAACAGTTGGATCTGATCGCGTTCCTGAGCCGGCTAGGTAAGCCGGGTGATTTCGACGCTGCGCAAGGCGGCGTCGCGCGACAGTGGCGGATCACGCAGACCGTTCACACCGACGCGCAGGCGGGCCAGGAAGCCTGGCCTTTGACCGCCGCTTGGGACGACAAACGATGGTCGCCAACTTACGCGCTCGTGCGGGGCACCCTTCCGAAAGGCTTGATCGACGAAATTACGAAGGCTCAGTTTTGGACCTCGCGCCTCGCAATCTACGCGGGCACGGAGTTGACCACGGCGAACGCAGGTCCAGTGAGGTTCAAGCTAACCGCGGGCCCGGGCGCCGAACTGTGGGTGGACGGCCGAAAAATCGGTGGTGCTGGTGACACGACGACGGAACTCGCCGCGGGAACACACCGCGTGATCGTTCGGTTGGATCCGAAACAAGTACCCGAGGTGGTAAAACTGGAAACGAAGGACGGAGCGTTCCGGTTGAACTGACGAGGGCACGCATCCGCAGGCACACTTGATTTTGATTCGCGACCAGGTTCGTCTGGCCAGACGCTGGAGCGATCCACTGAGGTGTGGATCGGGTGGACCGACAACCGCTGCCGATGAGGAGTAGACTCACCAAGAGCCCGATGAGGAATAGACCCCAAGATCGGCGGTTATTTCCTAAGTGCATGGCCAGACTTCCAATACGGCTGGTGGTGAGCCTTGGGTGCGGCGGTTGAGAGAGAGGCCGTCGCGAGAAACCTGTTGGCGATTAGCGTGGCTGATCCTCGAACCGTTTGAAGATCAATACGCAATTCTGGCCGCCGAACGCGAACGAATTGGACATCGCCGTCCGGACCGGTTGAACGCGCGCCTGATTGGGTACGTAATCGAGGTCGCACGCCGGGTCAGGCTGTTCCAGATTGATCGTGGGAGGAATCACGCCTCGGTTGATGACGTTGACGCACGTGACGGCCTCCAGGGCCCCCGAAGCTCCAATCGAATGGCCGATCATCGACTTGATGGAGCTGATCGGGGTCGTGTAGGCCCGTTGACCAAACGTGGTCTTAATCGCTCGCGTTTCGATGGGGTCGTTAACGTCGGTGGAAGTTCCGTGGGCATTGATATAGTCGATTTGGCTCGCGTCCAGGCCAGCTGACTTGAGTGCTTGATCCATGGCCTGAGAAGCCCCGCGCCCGTCGGGATGGGCGGCGGTGATGTGATGGGCATCACAGGACATCCCGATACCGGCCAACTCGGCCCATATTCTCGCCGAGCGCTGCCGGGCGTGTTCGAGCGTTTCCAAAACGAGCACCGCGGCACCTTCGGCCATGACGAAGCCGTCGCGGGTGCGGTCGAAGGGCCGGCTGGCTTTTTCGGGCTCGTCATTGCGGGTCGAGAGAGCGCGCAGCGCGCAAAATGACTCCAGATAAGATTCGGTGATAGCCGACTCTGCGCCGCCGGCCAGTGCGACGTCCGCGAACCCAGCGCGGAGCAGCATCCACGCCGTCGCCAACGCATGACTCCCCGTGGCACACGCTGACGACACGCCAAACCCCGGCCCGGTCAGGCCGAAGTGAAGCGCGACGTTGCCTGCGGCCATGCTGGTGCTGGCGCGTGGCACCGCAAAAGGGTTGGTTTTGCCGGGCCCATTCTGAAACAGGTGGAACATCTGGGACTCGATAAAGGAGAAATCGGCGGTCGCCGAGGCGACCAGTGTCGCGATCCGGGACGGTTCTGTTTGCTGGAGGTTGAGTCCGGCATCCCGAATCGCCTCCGTCGAAGCCGCGATCGAGAAGTGCGCGTAGCGCCCAATGCGTCGCGCCGCCTTGTGATCCATGTGGTCCGTCGGGTTGAAGTTCTTCACTTCGCCGGCGATTCGAGAAGGAAGGCGTGACGCGTCGAATTGAGTTATCGGACCCACGCCCGATCGACCGGCAACGAGTTGGTCGAAGGTCTCTCGATTATTGAGCCCGACCGGAGAGATCGCTCCCATTCCGGTGATCACAATTCGGGGTAGTGAGTTACTCATCGTCGATCCATGGCCCGGACGGGATCACTTCGATTCGCTCGCGGCCATTGACGATGGGGCGTCGGTAGGTGGAGCGTCGAGGTTCGTAGCATCGTGCTGGTTTAAGGCGTGAAACGCTAATTGGGCCTGCGCGTTTCAACTGCCGTAGACAGGGATAGGCTGGCGTTTTCTCACGTTCAATTGCGAGACGATTCGTTGATCAGACGGAGGCGAAGGAGGCGGAAATCTGAGGAAATGTCGTGAGCACTTCCTCGCTTGCACGATTTCAGGGCAGGGACAGGCGGAAGAACGAGTTATTGGGGTTCAATGGCAGCTTCCAGGAGTCGGTGAGGATGGTCTCGCTGACGGGAGTCCAGACCGGTGACGTCAAATCCGACGCCTCCACCATTCGCCTCACACGGCATCAGGCATCAGGGTCGGGATGACCAAACGCCCTAGCCGCCGATAGACGCGGAAATCGGAATCTAGCGTCCATACCCGCGGAGTGTCGTGCAGTTCGGCGAGACGTACCAAGCAAGCATCAGCGAGGGACATCGGCTGGTCGCGGCAGCGGCGCATAAGCTGACGAAGTGGGGCCAATTCGCTTTCGACGGAGAAGGCGATATTGAGCACGCCACGCTCGATCAGCGCGAGCAGCGGGTCGGTTTCGCATCCGTGGCGGCGCAGGAGGTGCGCGGCTTCTGCCAGCACTGGTTCGCCGGTGAGCAGGGGCGGACGGAACGATGCCATCATCTCACAAGCCCAACGATGGTGTTGTGCCTGCCGGACCAGGAAAGCGACCAGCGGCCCGGTGTCGGCGATGACGACTTCACTCACAGACCGAAGTCTTCGAGGTATTTCGGATTGGAAGCGATGTCGCGCGGGCCGCTAAGGCACCCGGCAAGATCGCCCGCGAGATCGAGACAGCTGGTTGCCTGCCCCTTGCCGGGCTTTAGCAACATTTTCTCCACGCACTCCCGAACGACAGCGGACTTCGAGGTCCGTCGGCGATTTGCTTCTTCCGCTAACCGCGTATCGAGGATGTCGGGGACTTTCAGCGAGATCGTTGTCACAGCCGGAGGGTATTACGCCTACTGCATTTGAGCAATACATGGGCGCTAGCGGTAATCACCTGTACCTAAGCAATTGGGTTGGCAGAGGAGTTCTAGGCGGTCACTCGCCGAAAGCAGGGATCAGCTGTCGGTTCCGTTCATGGAACGGGAGCCGATTGTGATGGTGCGGCAACAACATGGAAACCTGAAGACCTCGCCGGTGCCTGACCTGTTTGCCTGGGCTGCGTTGGAAATGACGGGTGGGGCGTACGCTTGTGGCGTTGTCGACGCGTTAATTCGATGGCGCACGCATAGCCAACTAAATCTCTCCCACCTTCCTCCTGCCCGCGGGCTTGGGTTAACCTCGAAGCCACCATGCCACTCGCCGCGTTTCCCAAATG
>DLVS01000786.1 GCA_003445095.1 Verrucomicrobiales bacterium | reverse complement strand
TTGTTTGACACCACGATGGATCCTAAGCGGCGAAAACTGTTGCGCATCGATCTCACGGATGCCGTGGAGGCTGAAGAAATGTTCACGCGCCTGATGGGTGATGAAGTCGAGCCGCGCCGGCAATTCATTGAGGACAATGCGTTGAACGTACGGAATCTCGACATTTGAAAAGACTTGCGATGTGGTCACGCGTGACTACATTTAAGACATGAAACGGAAGCGCCCTGTTACGTACCTTTCCGCGGAGACCGAGCCCGCTGTCCTGCGGGATTCGGCAGCGGTGACCTGGTCCGGGCTCGGTGAGGTCGTGTCGGTACGCATTGCCAAGGCCACACTCTCCGCCCTGCTCGAAAAGGTAGCGGCGGGGCGGGAGGTGCTGATCACCTCGGATGGGCGACCGAAGGCGCGGCTTGTGCCGGTGGAGACCGCAAAGCCTCGGAAGGTTTTCTCAGGTAGCGCCGCCCATCTCGCGAAGATGCCCCCATGGGCGGGCGGGCCAGACTCCACTGATCTCATCAGCGAAGATCGCGATGCGCGAGGTTGGTAGGCGTGATGTACTGCGACTCGGCGATCTTCGTGAAACTAGTCACAGTTGAGGCGGACTCTGCCTTTTTCGAAAGCGAGCTTCGAGGGCATCCGCTGCATTCATCGGAGTTGGCCCGCGCCGAAGTCTTTGCTGCCTTGGCCAGCAAAGAGCGGGCGGGCCAGCTTCAACCCGCGGACCGCCAGCGTGCTTGGGACCGATTCCAATCATGGTTGGAAGACGGGGCCATCATCTTGGAATCCCTCGATTCCCGGGTGCTCGACCGAACGACCCATACGATCGCCCGCTGCCATCCTAGAATTCTGCTGCGCACTCTGGACGCGATCCACGTCGCTACCTGTGACCTCGCCCATGAATTCCCGCTAGCCGCGACCGACCGGCGCCTTCGTGCCGGCGCCCACGATTTGAGCATCCCGCTGTTCCCCGACCGTTTGCCGAACGACCTTTTTTAGTCCATGCCCGAAGATTCCCATCCCCCGTCCTCCCCGGCTCCGTCCGGCGGCGCCTACGCCATCGGCGAAAAGATCACCAAGATTAACGTCGCGGAAGAGATCAAGGCCTCCTTCCTCGACTACTCCATGTCGGTGATCATCTCTCGCGCGTTACCCGACGTACGTGACGGCCTCAAGCCCTCGCAGCGCCGCATCCTCTTCGCGATGGAGCAGCTCTCGCTGATCCCCGGCCGCAAGCACATGAAGTGCGCCAAGATTTGCGGCGATACCTCCGGCAATTACCACCCACACGGCGAAGCCGTCATCTACCCGACACTGGTCCACATGGCCCAACCCTGGGCCATGCGGGAACGCCTCGTGGATGGTAAAGGCAACTTCGGCTCCATTGAGGACGATCCTCCCGCGGCGATGCGGTACACCGAGGCGCGGCTCACGCACCTCGGCGCGGCACTGATGACCGACATGGATAGGGACACGGTGGACTTCGTTCCGAATTACGATGAGCGCCTCACCGAACCCACGGTCTTCCCGGCCGCCTTTCCCAATCTCATTGTCAACGGAGGCACCGGCATCGCGGTCGGCATGGCAACTAACATGGCGCCTCACAACCTCGCCGAAGTTGTGGACGCGGTCTGCGCTCAGATCGACAACCCAAACATCACCACGGCGCAGTTGATGAAGTTTATGAAGGGGCCGGATTTTCCCACGGGCGGCATCCTTTGCGGTATTGAAGGAATCAAGAACTACTTCGAAACCGGCCGCGGCAGCGTGAAGCTCCGAGGTAAAGTCGGCATTGAGCAGCTCAAAGGCAATCGCGAGCAGCTCGTCATCACGGAGATTCCTTTCAACGTCAATCGGGCCGCGCTGGAACAGCAGATTGCTGATCTGGTGAACAATAAAGTCGTCACCGATATCAGCGGCGTTCGAAATGAGTCGGACGAGAACAGTCGACTGGTGGTGGAACTCAAGCGCGACGCCATCCCGAAGGTCGTCATCAACAACCTCTACAAACACACTCAGCTCGAAGTCTCCTTCAGCGTCAATGCGCTGGCGATTGACCACGGAAAGCCCAAGACACTCGCGCTTCGTGAACTCATCTCGGCCTACATCGAGCACCGCCGAGAGGTCATCTTACGGCGGACCCGATTCGATCTCCGGCAGGCTGAGGAACGTGCCGAAATCCTCGAAGGATACCTGGTCGCGCTCCGCAACGTTGACGAGTTTATCCGTATCATCCGCAGCTCTCGCAATCGCGACGAGGCCAAGGTCAAGTTGCTCGCCTTCGAATGGACCCGCGCCCAGGTTGAACGTTGGAACATTATCGTGCGGAGTGAGGATCGCCTGACCAGGGGCCGCTACGCGCTTACCGAACGCCAGGTTAATTCCATCCTGGACCTACAGCTTTATCGGCTAACCGGGCTCGAGATTGACAAGATCGAAGGCGAATACCGTGAGCTGATGGAGCGCATCCGCGACCTGCTCGATATTCTGGCCAAAGAGTCGCGCGTCCTCGCGATCATCAAGAAGGAACTCACCGAGATTAAGGACAAGCACGGTAACCCGCGGCGGACGGAAATCGTCCCCGACGAAGGCGAGATGGCAATCGAGGACCTGATCGCGAACGAGGGAGTGATTGTCACGCTCACGCACAATGGCCTCATTAAGCGCACCAATGTGTCGAGCTACCGCGCCCAGCGGCGGGGCGGCAAAGGCGTCATTGGCATGGCCACCCGCGAATCCGAAAAACCGGAGGACGCTGACTTCATCGAACGTCTCTTTACCTGCTCCACGCACGACTACTTGATGTTCTTTACGAATCTCGGCCGTGTGTACGTCGAGCGGGTTCACGAGATTCCGGATATGGGGCGCGCTTCGAAGGGGCGGTCCATTGCTAATCTGCTCGAACTCCGTAACGAGGAGAAAATCCAGACGCTCGTTCGCGTCGAAGCCAAGTATGGCCCGAACAAAGAAGATCTAACATGGACCCAGACCCATGAATTGTTCTTTGTTACTCGCCTGGGTACGATCAAACGAACGGCTCTCAGCGATTTCCAAAATGTCCGAAAGGGAGGAATCATCGCGATCACGCTCGATCAAGGCGACGATCTGGTGGACGTGAAACTCACGACCGGCCAGAACGAGGTAGTGCTCATTACCAAGGAAGGCATGAGCATTCGCTTCCAGGAAGATCAAGTCCGCTCCATGGGCCGCGCGGCCACCGGCGTCCGGGGAATCGAATTGGAGAAAACCGATGCTGTCGTGGCCTGCGCGCTCGTGGTGCCGGGAGCCACCTTGCTCGTCGCGGGCGAAAACGGCATCGGCAAGCGCACCGACTTCGAGGAATACCGGCTCCAATCGCGGGGCGGTAAAGGAGTCATCACGATGAAAACCGGTGAGAAGACAGGGAACATCGTCGGCGCGCTGACCGTGAACGATGCCGACGAACTCATGCTCATTACTGGCGGTGGTCAGATGGTACGAATTCCGGTCCAAGGAATTCGCGAGGCCGGCCGCAACACCCAAGGAGTTAAGCTCATCAACCTGGAAGCGAACGACCGTCTCCAGGCGATCGCACCGGTCATTTCCGAAAAGGACGACGACGAAACGTCGGAGTCGACCGAACCCGCGCCACCGCCTGCATAAGGTGAGCTGGGTGAGCGATCCACGGCGCTGGAGGGCGCTCCTAAATGGACTCGCGCTTTACTATTTCAGGACAAGGTCGCAGCACCGACGTTCATGTTGCCAGTGCGACCTTATGGTTCCTGCCGGTACAGACCCGCGTGCCGCTGAAGTTTGGCACCGAGGCACTGACCTCCGTCACCTGCGCTCGCGTCCGCTTGCGCGTGGTTAGTCGCGACGGGCGTGCGGCGTACGGCTGGGGCGAAACTCCGCTGAGCGTTCAGTGGGTTTGGCCCAGTTCTGCGCCGTATGCGCCACGCCACAGCGCCCTGAAACTCTTCTGCGAGCTCCTTACTCAGGCGTGGGCGAACTTCGGCGATTGGGGACACCCTCTGGAGTTGGGCTATGACTTCACGGAACTCCTACTTCCGCGCTTGGTGGAAGACTTCAACGCCAGTCGACTCAACAACTCTCAACTCTCAACTCGGCTCCCGTGGCTCGCTGCCTTGGTGTGCTGCTCTGCCTTCGACCTCGCTCTCCACGATGCCTTTGGAAATCTGCACGGAGTTCCCAGCTACTCGACGTACGGTCCCGACTTCCTCAGTCGCGACTTGAGTGCGTTCCTCAGCCCCGCCGAAGACGTTGCCGTTTCGTTCGCGGGCCGCTTTCCACGTGACTTCCTCCGGCCCCAACGGCTCGACCGACTTCGGGCTTGGCATTTGGTCGGCGGACTCGATCCGCTTGAAGAATCCGACCTGCGTGGGGACGAACCCAAGGATGGCTATCCAGTGCTGCTCGCCGATTGGATCCAGCGCGACGGTTTGAAATGCCTCAAAGTGAAGTTGCGAGGAAATGACGCCGATTGGGATTACCAACGTCTCATCAAGGTTGGCCGACTGGCTTCGGCTCATGAAGTCGAATGGCTCACGGCCGACTTCAACTGCACAGTTCACGAACCGGCCTACGTCTGCGAAATTCTGGACCGATTGCGGGTCGAGCATCCGCGGCTGTGCGACATGTTGCTCTACGTCGAGCAACCGTTCCCCTATGAGCTCGAGGAATTCCCCATCGACGTCCACACGGTCAGCGCGCGGAAACCACTCTTCCTCGATGAAAGCGCCCATGATTGGAAGCTGATTCGTCGCGGTCGCGAACTCGGCTGGACGGGAGTCGCGCTCAAAACCTGCAAAACACAGACGGGCGCCTTGCTCTCGGCGTGCTGGGCGCAAGCGCACGGCCTGGCGCTAATGGTCCAAGACCTGACCAATCCTATGCTCGCCCAAATACCGCACTGCCTGCTCGCGGCGCACGTGCCCACAATCATGGGGGTCGAGACGAACGCCATGCAGTTCTATCCCGACGCCAGCGCACCCGAGGCGAAAGTTCATCCTGGGCTCTACCGGCGGGTCTCGGGTTGCGTCGAGTTGCAGAGCATCCACGGTCCTGGCTTCGGTTATCGAGAGGGGGAGATCGTTCGAACATTGCCCGACCCTACTGCAAGCTTTGGCTCGTAGAGCAGAAGGCAGTAGGCTTCGGAGTTTCTGCGGGCGCGCCAGGTCGAGCCATAAGAGGCATCGCACCCCGAAGCGCAAGACGTTGAACGAAGGCAACGGGGGTATGGTGAATTACGCTTTAGTGCCCAGCAGTTCCTCGGCGTGCTGGCGGGAGACGGCACTGACGCCACCCAACATGCGGGCAAGTTCCTCAATGCGTTCACCGCGATCGAGGCGTTCCACGTGCGACTCAGTCCGACCGCCCACCACCTCCTTGGTCACCACAAAATGCGCGTCACCCGCCGCCGCCACCGGCGCCAAGTGCGTGATGCAGACGACCTGATGTTGTCGGGCGATTTGGCGCAGCTTGGCGCCCACCGCCGTCGCCGTTTCGCCTCCGACATTCGCATCCACTTCGTCGAACACGAGCACCGGCACTTCGTCTTCGGCCGCCAGCACCGTCTTCAATGCCAGCATGACTCGCGCAAGTTCCCCACTGGAAGCGATGGCTCGCAACGGTCGCGCGGGTTCACCCGGATTCGGCGCGAACTGGAATTCGCAGGTATCGAATCCGGTGGCTGATGGCGTCTCCTCTCGAATCAGCGTTACTAGGAAGCTGCTCTGGCGAAACCCCAACGCTGCCAGCTCACGCGCCACTGCTTTCGAAAGCTTCGGAATGAGCTTTCGCCGTTCCGCTGACAACACTTCACCCGCCGAGCGGACGGTCCGGTCCAACTCGGCGAGCTCTTGATTGAGCCGGATCAATTCGGCGTCACGACCTTCGAGCGTCGCGAGTCGAGATTGGGCCTCCGCGCCGAAAGCCAATACTTCCGGCAATGAATGCCCATATTTGCGTTTGAGCGATTGCAACAGGTTGAGTCGTTCTTCAAGGCGCTGCACCGTTGAGGGATCAAGTTCCATCTGATCCGCGTAACGCGAGAGGTCTGCCTGCAACTCGCGCAAGGTCGCCATCGCCTGCTCCTGGATGCCGACGAACGCCGCCGCGCCCGCATCCAATCGCTGCATGTCTTGAAGGAGTCGGCCCACCGCGCCTAACTGAGCAAGGACGGCATCGTCTCGGTCCGTGAGCAATCCGAGGGACGTCTGCGCCAGTTCTTGCAGACGAGCCGCATGGGTGGCCCGACGGTGTTCCTTTTCGATTTCCGCGTCTTCGCCTTCTCGTAGGCGAGCCTCGGTAATCTCTCGCACTTGAAAACGCAACAAATCGAGCTGTTGGGCAAAGCTTCGCTCATCGATCGTGAGTTCGGCGCGGGCGCGCTCCATGTCGCGTCGCCGAGCCAGCGGACCGGTGACTGAGGCGCGGCACTCGGCCAGCCCTCCAAAGGCGTCCAAGATCGCGAGTTGCCGCGCGGACTGCAGCAGGGACTGATGTTCGTGAGGCCCGTGCAAATCGACGAGTCCATCACCTAATGCGGCGAGGGTTCCCAGTTGAGTGGCCGAACCGTTGATGAATTGTCGGTTGGTTCCCGCGGCGGTGAAGGTCCGCTTGATGACGAGCTGGCCATCGTCGCTAGCCTCCAGCCCGTGCTCCGCCAGGAATGGGGCGACGGACATCTGCAACCGCGAAGTATCAAACGATGCCTCCACGGTGCAGGCGTCCGCTCCGGTTCGGATCAACGTACGATCGGCACGCTGACCCAGCACGAGATTGAGCGCGCCGAGAATAACCGACTTTCCGGCGCCGGTTTCGCCGGTGATGACGTTGAGACCCGGGGCCAGTTCGAGAGTGAGGTCCGCCACGAGGGCCAGATTCTTAATCCGCAGCGTGGTGAGCATCGGCGCGCTTGATTTCGAGCGGATCGCGGCAAATGCCAACTGCTTTCTTTGGCGGGAGGATCAACGGCAGTGTCCCCGCGGCCGCTTCGGAAACTCACTTGGCCGGGCGTGAGCGGGACTTCGCCTTGCGACCGGCCCCGGAGCTGACGGAATCCGCGAGCCACTGGAGGTACTTGGCGTTTCCAGATTGAAGTCCAAGCACCACCAATTCTGGGGTGTCATAAGGATGTTCGTCGACAATGAGGCGTTCGAGCGCGGCTAAACGGGATGACGTCGTCTTGAACACGATCAAAACCTCTGAGCTCGATTCGATTTTTCCCTGCCACCAATAGTGTGACTCGAGCTGGGGGATGAGATTGCCACAGGCGACGAGTCGTTCAGTCAGCGCCGACCGAGCGAGGCTGCGCGCCGTTTCGAGGTCGGGGGCGGTAACCAGTACGACACGATGTTGGGACGTCCGTTGCACGACTCCACGAAATCACTTCGACGTCGAACCTTGAACGGAAAACCGCGGGCGACGTGCGAATGGTGGTTTCCATTTTACGGACAGTCCGCACTCGATTTCACGAAATCGCTCACCCGAAAATCCGTAGTAGAGAGTAACACGACCTTGCCCATGATTGATTTGGAACTCTCGATTTTGGCCCGGCCGGCTTGCCGCGACGTGGGCCTCCGGCGCGCACCGCCCAACTACCAAACCGCGATGACCTCATGAGACCGACTTTCTCCTCTCGCCGTCTCCCTTCGGTTCTTCGGCGATTCTTGGCCGCATTTATCCTGCTGTCGATGGTCCACTGGACACTCGCGCAAACCCCAAACCACCCCCCTGAAATTCACTTCCTGTGGCCGCAGTACGGGCGCATCACCGAGGACAGCGGTGAGGTGTTGGTTCCGGTTGAACTCGCCGGTGACCTAGCCGCCGGGACTGAAGTCACCGTAGACTATGTCGACGTTCCAGCGCCTGCCCGGCCTGCCACCGCCGGAGAGGACTATCTCCCCGTAGCGGGCAAGCTCACGTTCAGCGACTCCTCCCGCGCGCAGACCATTCGGCTGCCGCTTCTGCCAGATGGTAAGGTCGATGGCACGAAGTCCATCCGACTCGTTTTGCGGAATCCCAGCTCTCCGGCGCAACTGAGCGAATGGTCGATTGCTGATGTTGAAGTGGAAGACAGTGAGACCGATGTAATGCTGCTCAACACTCCATTCTTTCGAACCAAAGATCGGATCGAAAATCTACTCGCGTTACCGGACAACCAACTCTTGGTCATCGGCTCGGTTGAAGAGGTGGACGGAAGCCCGGTAGGGGGATGGTTCCGATTGGATGGTGACTCAACCCTGGATCCCACGTTCCCAGCTCCGGGCGCTGCTTTTCCAACCGACGCCTACCCAGCGACGGTCGCGTTAGCCGCACAGGCCGATGGCAAGATTCTCCGAATCGTCATGGAATCGGACCTCAACAGTGTCGGGAAGTGGACCTGTCTGAGGCATCTGGCCAACGGGCAAGTCGACCCCAGCTTTAATGTCCCGGAGGAAGTAACTCGCCACGAATTGAACACCGTCGCGGTCGATCCTTACGGGCGCATCCTGGTAGGTGGCCTCGATATCGTTGCCCGGTTGCTTCCTGACGGCGGGGTGGATTCGAGGTTCCGAGGGCATCTTCCCTCCGGGTCGCGGGTGCGAGGCATTCGAATCTTGGACGATGGGAGAATGTTGATTGCCGGGGAGGCACTCGACCTGGACGCCTCGGCACTCATCCGTTTGCTCGCGGACGGTACGAAGGATCCCACCTTCACCAGGTCGCTCATGGGATCGGCGGAGGAGGTAAATGTATTCCCCGGGGGGAATCTCTTGGTCACAGCGACCCGGTGGCTTCAATCGGCCGACGACGAACGGAGCGCCGTGGTGTGGGTTCTCGACTCCGAAGGCGCCATCGATCGGCACTTTACTCCCTCGCTCAGTGATCCATTCCTGAGCAGCGTAAGAGCCGTTCCGCTTAAAGACGGACGAGTCTTAGTTGCCTTGAACACCCAGTGGAAATGGAGCGTGTCGTCGAGCCTGTCGATTCTTGGAACGGATGGCACCGTGGAACGAACTCTGTTGGCTTCTTCTTTGTCGATCAGCAGCTTGGTGACACTCGGCAACGGAGACCTAGTCGTCGGAGGTAGCTTCGAGGCTCAAATGAGCGGCAAGCCACTGCAGAAACTTGCCCGGTTTCGGATACTCGATCCGTCGGCCAGCGCCACGACACTGGCGTACACCTACCCAGTTTTTGGAGAGTCGATGGGTGAGGCTCAACTGCGCGTGACCAGAGTGGGCGACGTTCGGAAGTCCGCCACGGTCCGACTGACGCCCGCGGCCGCCGCAGCAACGGCCGGGAGTGATTTCGCCGCGGACACCATCGAAGTTAAGTTCGCCCCTTTGGAGTCGGAAAAGACGGTGACGCTGCCCTTGGTGAAGGATGCGACTCGGGAGACGGATGAAGACTTTACGGTCCGCCTTGCTGAAGACCTGAACGTGCAGGGATCTGTCACTCCACCGCTCCGTGTCTGGATCAAGGACGACGATCACAGCGGCGCGGTCAGGATTGACCGCTCGTTTATCGGGCAGGCCCTCGCCACTGATTATCAGGACGTTCACGGCGTCCGTCGAAATGGAACTGGCGACACCGCCATTTGGGGAGGTCTGAATCGGAAGGAGGGCGGATGGTTTCACCTGGGTTTGTTCGGGCCGGATGGCTCACTTAAAGCGGCCATTGAGCCGGACTTCGAAATCTACGAGATCGCGCCCTTGGCGACAGGCGACTGGTTGGTGCTACGGACCGTCGATTACTACGCAAACTTGGAATTGCGACGGTTGAGCAGTGCCGGCGAGGTGGTGACCACCCGTGCCTGGGCGGGTGAAGGTTCGGTCTGGGGGTTATTCTCCGTGCCGGACGGACGTCATTTCCTTGGCATCGATCGGAACGGTACCCAGCAATTGGTTCGTTTGGGAGCCGACGGTTATCCCGCGGCGGGTTTTCAACCGATGAATTTTCGCGGATACATTCGCTCGGTCGCCGTCGCTCAGGATGGCCGCATTTACGTGGCCGGCGAATTCCAGACCGCCAACGAGACGACCGCCAGCCAGGTGATTCGCTTGTACACGGACGGACGACCTGACCCGTCTTTCCACGCCGGCGAGTTCGCCGGAGTGGTTGAAACGCTACTTCCCCTGGCTAAAGGGAGGGTCCTGGTGGGAGGAGCATTCTCCTCGTTCGACAACACACTCTGCGCTGGCTTGGTCCTGCTTGCCGGCGATGGAAGCGTGGATGAAGATTTCCAAAGATTGCCGGGCGCCAAAGACGAGTCTTCGAGTGAAGGTGGGTCCGTCGTAGTGAAAGTGCTTGCCCCTCACCCCGAGGGAAAAGTCTGGGTCGGTGGTAACTTTCAACGATTCCACGGTCACCTGCGCAGGGGAATCGCGCTGATGAACCAAGACGGTTCGATAGATGCCGAGGTCGATTTCGGTCGTGGCTGCGAGCAAGCGTCTTGGCATCCGTTTTTGAGCCCCGCAGAGGTCAAAGCAATTCTCGTCGAGAACGATGGCTCACTTTTAGTCGGAGGAAACTTCGGCTCCTTTGACGGATTCTTAACGCCGGGATTGATTCCGCTTCGGGGGGACCTTCGAGTGATTCGGATGTATGGAACGCGAGTGGCGGGACCGGACGGGCTGAGAATTCGATTTACGGCTCAACCGGGGAAACCTTATCGGCTTCGCTTCTCCACGGACCTGACCTCATGGACGACCCAAGACACGATCACGCCCAATGGCAACGAAACGGAGTGGGTAATTCCGAACGCAGGAATCGAGCACGGGTTCTATCGATTGGAGGAGTAACCGCGAAGCAGCGGTCTCAAAAGTACCGAGCCACAATCGATTGGGCTTCTTCCAACGACATGCCCTCAGGCAAGGTGAGATATACCAGAACGACGGCGCGACCTTGCTCGGCACGCGCCGCCAGGCCGAAAATGTCACCCTTCAAATATCGAAAGACTTTGTAGGTCAGCGCATAGACCAGGCCACCCGAGTCGTGAGAAGTCTCGAGGCGCAAGCAGAATTGTCCGGGCCTCCATTCTTGTAACGTCGGCCTCTCGGGAATGCGGGTCATGTCTGTCTCGTCCGCGTCGCCAATGTGCAGCCGCTGTTGAATCGACGCCGTGAGAACCCGGACGAGGTCAGGCGGCAACGCCCCTCCGCGCGGCAGGACGTGGAAAAAATCGAGCGCCAAGCCCAGCATCTTCGCGGAAAACAGATGAGCCTGCGACAATTCGATCTGAAGGCTCCGCAACGCCCCGCTGATCGAGGCTGCCAATCCACGATAATCGCGGGCCGCAACACCCACGATCATTGAAGATCCGTCGCAAACCAAGATGACCCGCGGTCCGGTCTCTTCCGGATTTTCCGCGAGCCGCAGGAGTTGAGCTCCAAAACGCTCGGCATACTCCCCATACCGGCCCCCAAAGAGCGCATCGCCAAATTCTCTGAGTGTCTCCACTTGTTCGGAAGAAAACCCCCTCCGCATGAGCGCCTGCACGGGATCCGGTCCCGGCCGAAATATACGCCGCGCTTTGCCGAACAGCTCGCGGATAATGTACCAACGCGCTGCATGAGTTCTCTCGTCCTCCCACTCCGAACGGTCGGCGCACGTGAAAACATACAGGCAACACAGCCGCGATTCGTCGCCGCAAAGCTGAGCAAATTGCGCGACCGAGGCGTCGTCGTTCATTCCGGCCTCAGTGAAATTCTTGAAGGCCCGCCGGTGCGCGACCAGGAACTCCACGAGCCGCAGGACTTCCGCCGAGAAGCCGCAGCGCACAAAATAGGCTTGGTAGTATTCCGCCAACGGGATCCCCGAGAATCCTGTCGAGAAACGTTCCGCCAGAGAGAGACTCTCATCGCGTTGCCGCTCGAAGTCATCGGGCGTCAACGGCAAGCGCTTGGTCTTCAGGGCCAGCTTGACCGCGGCAAGCTGTTCTTGGTCGAGCTGCGTCGCGACCAACGCAACGTTGCTGCCCGTCTCCATTCCGCCGACCGGCGCGTGCGCGATCGTTTGGTTCAGGCGAGTCCGTCCCTCTTGCACAAAGTTCTCGAGGGCTCTCATCTTCTGACGTTCCAAAGCGCTGCGAAGTGACCGACGCTCGGTCATGACGCGCTTGTCCAGGGACGCTTCGAAGCGGGCGTAACCGGGAAACAATCGATCTTCCGCACCGTCGATTTGCGAGAGGAACTCGAACGTTGCGGCGAGGCTTCCGCGCGGCTCATAAAACAAATCAGCCAATTCGGGTCCGGGAGTCAGCCAATCGCCCGCATTCGCAAACGTCGATTGCAGTTCCGCTGGATCGATGGAAACGCCGAACCGTTGCGCGGCCAGGAGCAGCGACAGGGCAGCACGACTCTGCTCGGCCGGAGTCCGCCCCGAAGGAAGCGCGGCATGAAAGAGTCCGCCCGGCCCCAAAGCAATGGGGCTGCCCGAGCCGATCTCCCGGCC
Organism: Verrucomicrobiales bacterium; assembly: GCA_003445095.1. Taxonomy (GTDB): domain Bacteria; phylum Verrucomicrobiota; class Verrucomicrobiia; order Limisphaerales; family UBA9464; genus UBA9464. Next base: position 3,051 of record DLVS01000786.1, on the reverse strand, counting down.
GCGACTTAGCTCATGCCCGATAATTCCCTTGGCGAGCTGCGCCACTCGGCGCCGCGCGGACAGCAAAAGAGCCCGAACATGCGCGTTGAATTCAAAACGGCTGCGCTCGTTGGCCTCCGGTCCGAGCAGTTCACTGAATGAATTGAAGTCGTCAAAGTTCAGTACGTCCTCTGGATGATTCCCCAGGGCTAAGGCCTTATGGCCGCTGTGCAGACGTCGCAAATGGATGAACGCCCGGATGCGGAGCAGGAAATCGTAGGCCGCCAGGTCGCGGGGATCCTGGAGGGTCGCATAAATCTCATCGCTGTGGACGAATTCGCGGCCCGCCAGAGCCCAGATCCCAGCGAGGAATACCCGAAGACCGTCGTTTTTGATGTCGAACTGATGCAATTGTTCGCTCTGCGCGGCGGCATTTTCCCAATGCGCCTTCCAAAAGCCTTGGACGTGCAGGAAGTGCTCGAACGGATTGAATGTGCCTCGGATACGTTCACGAAACCGGTCCGTTAGGCCGGAGAGATCCAATACGGGGCGCTGATCCAGAAACGAATTGAGCTGCTTCTCGACCAGGCCCGGGACGTCTTGGAGGCTGAAAGGGAGACTCGGACCGGGAAAACCGCAGCGCGTCTCGAATTCGTCGGTGTGGAGAATCTGCCGCTGGAGTTCGAACAGGAATGGGTTGTCATCCAGCGGGTCCTCAAACAGGAGCGCAAAATCGGTATCGGATCTCGGTGCCATTTCTTCGCGGCCCGTTCCGCCCAATGCGGCCACTGCGAAAGGACGATTGTATCCGAAGATTCGGACTTGCTCCTCGGCCCAGTCGCGCACCACCGCCCGGTAAATTGCCGTCCGATAGTTGGCGATGCGGCGGCCGTTTCCCAGCTCGGGGCCGCGAATGAGGGCGTCATTCTCCGCGATCAGTTGATCGAAGGCCGCGCGCGGACCAAGTCGGCGAATCGTGTCGGCTATGTAGTCTTCTTCAGCGGTGGATAGCGGCATTAAGTGAATTCCGAAACATGCGCGGTTCCGGGATGGCGAGAACATAGTCAAGCGACACCCGGCGAACAACGGGAAGTCGGCCGGCGAGGATCACTGCAACGCACATGGTTGCTCCATCCGCTTGAATTCGGAACTCGACCACATCGCCCGATTCATCGGGTGCGCTGCGATCGATGGGGCTCACTTTGTCGGCGCGACGGTCGGCGGCGCGTGCCCAAGCAACCTATTCGCCCAGGCGATGAAATATTTCATGTTCGATCGATCTTCGTGGCCGCCGTCGTGTTGACGCCACGCGAGCTCGCCATCGAGGAGACTCGTGTTCACCGGCGGCATTTTCGCGATGCGGTAGTCTTCATTAACGCCAAGGTCGCGCGCTCCAAGTAAAAGATACACCGGTCCGGCTGCCACGGTAGCCATGTAGCTGCCTTGCTGATCGAGCCAATGGGCGTCGCCTTTTTCCGGAATTCCGTAACTGATAAAGGTCGGTCGCGGCGCGCACAGTGCGATCAACTCGTGGGAATCGACCGGAATGTCGCCCGCGTTCTTGCTGCCAAACGAAGACTCGGCCGTTCCGTATTTGAGAAAACTGCCGGCCATCCAATGGTACTCGCCCGAGCCAGTGAGGTTTTCCACCGCTTCACCGAAATTTCTTCGGTGAAGCTTAGCACCGCCTTCGCCGGAAGAACCGACCAGGGCCAACGCGAAACGCGGTTCGAAGGCGAGGGTTACCAGCGCCGCCTTGCCAAAGCGCGAAACCCCTTCAATGCCGACTTTCTTAGCCTCCACCGTCGGGTCGGTCTCTAAATAATCGAGCCCGCGCGCGGCACCCCAAGCCCACGCGCGGAGCGAACCCCAATCCTCGGGCTTGCGCGGTTGACCTTGGTTGACGAGTCCGATGATGCCTTTGGTGAGGCCAGCGCCATTGTCCGCCTGAATGCTGCCCGGATTGATGGTGGCGTAACCCCAGCCAGCGGCAATCAACTGTTCGGTCGAAGGAGGGTCGGCAAAGTTTCCACCGCCAAATCCAAATCGATTCGTCGGTTCGGGCTCACCCGGCCGGCGCGGAAAACCCCCACCACCAAATCCGCCAAACATCATCAGCACCGGCGCAGGACCTTTCGCGTTCTTTGGGGTCACCAGCGTCATTTGGATGTCCACCGCAATAGCCGGGCAGGCCGAGTTATCCACGTGCCCGACGAGTTGCCGCGCATGGACGGGAAGTGCTCCCACCACCCGATCGAACGCCTGGGTCGTGATGGTCCAGGTCACCTTCGGCACATTCTTCGGCACTCGACCGAAGACTTCCCGCTCGAAGTCTTCGACGATCTCCGGTCGGCGCTGTTGCCACCACATCTCGGCTGTCGTCACCTTTTGACCGTTCTTCAGCCTGAGAACTTCGGGAAGGTCAGGAAATGGATTCGCTTTGGCGGGATCGTAATTGGCCGAGTTGGTGGCACCTGGCTGGCCGCTTGGACCGGGACGCAGTCGGACGATGCCCAACTGTTCCTTCATGTTTTGGTGATCCTGCTGGGTGGTCCAATTCAGCGGAGCCGGCGTGTTACCTGGGGCTCGTGACGGATTGTTGTCGGCTTGGCCGAGGAGCCGACCTGGGCAAGCGGTGGTGAAGACTATTCCGGCTGCGACAGGCCCCAACAAAACCCTAGAGGAAGACCAAGATAGCTTCATGATATTTCTCCGGAGACCCGGGTGCCACTCTCGCGGATACAGGGATGCAGAGATACTCTATGAATCACCCTCCTCTCGACGCGGTTGCGTGGAGAGCAAACATTTCCAAAATCCGGACGTGAATCGAGGCCATGAACTTGGTAGTCGCTGACGGGAGGAAGCGCTGACTTCCGAAGCGCGTGATTCGTTGAAGGACGGCTGATTCCCCGCGACGGTGCGAAAGGAAGAGTGCGCGTCGTTCCCTCGGCTACGCTCGGTTCATGGAGAGAGCAGGGACCTCCAAAATCCGCACGTGAATCGAGGCCATGAACCTTCGTAGTCGCTGACGGAAGGAAGCGCTGACTAACCCAAGTTCCGCAGTTGCCTTGG
>DLVS01000782.1 GCA_003445095.1 Verrucomicrobiales bacterium | reverse complement strand
TTGTGCACCGGGCCGTTGTCGTTCAGTGCCACGGCTTTCTTGAGATCAGCCCGCGCCGCCTCTTGCTGGCCCAGCAACGCCAACACGTAACCTCGATTGGAATACGCTTGCGCGTTCTTTGAGTGGGTTTTGATCTGCTGGTCCAGAATCTCCAACTTCGGACTGATGGCGAGGACTGGTGACGTTGTTGGCGAGTGGGCGCATCCGGCCAACATGCTAGCCAGCGCCAAACAAACCGACCCGATGCGCGGATTCCACATAATGTGCGCTCTGCCGGCGGCAAACGTGATCCTACTTCCCGCTCGTCGGACTTGACGTTTTTGTGTTGTTCGACTCGATCTCGTTTAGCGGACGGAACACCAGGGATGCCGAATTCAGACAATACCGAAGCCCCGTGGGTTTCGGTCCGTCTTCAAACACATGGCCGAGATGCGCGTCACAACGGGCACAAAGAATTTCAGTGCGTCGCATTCCGTGGCTGAGGTCCAATTGCGTGGCGACATTTTCCCGCGCAAATGGCTGAAAGAAGCTGGGCCATCCCGTGCCCGAATCGAACTTGGCGGTTGAAGCGAACAAAGGCAGATCGCAACAAACGCAGGTGTAAACTCCCGCCTTTTTGTGGTCGTAGAATAAACCACAAAACGCCCGTTCCGTTCCCTTGCCGCGGGCAATCCGGTACTGCTCGGGGGTTAACTGTTTTTGCCATTCGTCATCGGACTTAACGACCTTGGTGGTGGTTTGGATCTCAGTCGGTTTTCCGTCGTTGCCCAAGAGCCGCACTTGAACCGCCTGTTTTGACGCCGCCGGCGAAGTTTGGTTGGCAGATTTGGCGGCCGGCGCTGCGTCCTCGGCCTTGGCAGCAAGGGGCACCGCCAAAATCAACGCCACTACATAAAGGCTCACCTTCGTTGTCATCGTGCTGCGGTGATGTTTCCCAAATTCCGTCATCAAGGACAATCTGGAACCAACGGTTCTGAGGGCCGGCGAGACGCATCACGAGGTTGGTGGAGGTGGGAGATTCGGTGGTCCATCCCGCATCGAGTTTGCGCGATCCGTGAATTGGGTATGCCTCCGTCCTCGCTTAGTGTACCTCGCGCACTTGGAGATCGCGAACAATGAAGAGTTCTGCCTCACCCCTTTCGGTCGGGCTATTCCTGTTATCGGAACTAGTGCAGAGCAAACTGCAGAGCCCGCTTAATGTTAGGGGATGTCTTGCAGGCGACGGTTCGATGCGCTGCGCGAGTTCATCGCGTTCCCGGGAGCGCAGGCAATTCGTCCGAAAATGTGATGGGCTCGGAGACGGGAACGTCAACGGGTGATCGAGGAATAGGGCGTCTGGTTTTGATGAAATTCTTTTCCGGCGTAAAACCCCACTGTTCAACCATGAAGGTTTCCGGCAAGAAATCTGCACCAGCCACCCGCACGCATGAATCACACAGCTCTTCGTGACGCCAGGTTGGCCTTCTTGGGTATTCTCGCCCTGGTTCGCCTCACCACGTTGGCGCTGGCTGGTCCAGGCGATTGGCCTTCCTACCGACGCGACGGCGGTCTCTCAGGCTTTTCGCCCTTGCGCGGGAGTCTGGCCCAGGCACCGCGCGAAGTATGGCACGTGGATTTGGGCGGCGCGCTCGCCAACGTCGAGAGCGCCCGCGTCGAGGACCTCACGGGTGACGGTATTGACGATTTGGTGCGGATCAGAGCTGATCGCCTGATTTGCCAGGACCTGCGCGGGAAACTTTTGTGGCAGAGCGATGGTCTTTCCGCTCCGAAGCTGATCGATCTTCGCGATTTTGCCGACGATGGCGGGCGCGGACTCTTAGTTGAGGACGACACTGGCACGGAGGTGCGCACCTGGATGATCGACGGTCGCACTGGGCAAAAGGTTGAGTTGGCTCGGCGGCGAAACGTTTTCGGTTACCGCCACCGGGTGTCCCGGATTCTGTCGGGGGTTCGTGGCCTGCAATACTGCTATTGGTGGGATGGTCAGGATAATGAACTCACCGGTCCGATCGCGCACGGTTACTTGTGGAGTTTCGAGGACGGCGTGTCGCGTCCGCGCGTTCGCTTCCAAGTGGACGTGCAAGGAATGATCTACTCCGCGCAGAATCTGTTCGCCGACATGGACAGCGACGGCGAGGTCGAGATGGCGATGGTCAGCCACGAACAGGTGTGGATCTATGACCTGAAGAACGGTCGGCAGAAGGCGTTCGGAAAGTGGGAACCAAGCATCCGAAGTTATTCTTCGGCGATGGCCTTATTATCCCTGACGCCAGGCTCCCTCCCGTCGCTGTTGATGATCAATCCACACATTCCTGGGCTGGAGGTGATTTCGTGGGACGGAGCGAAGGCGGCTCGGACTTGGAAGGTCCTGACAGGTCCCGAGGAGAACCAGTATCAGCAGCAGGTCCAAATCCGTGAAGCACTGCCGGATCCATTTCTTGATCTGAACAATGATGGGCGCCTCGAAATCCTGGCCTTGATTACGAACGAGCACGGCGACGGGCAGGCGCGGCTAGCGATCTTTGACGCGATCACCGGCAGCCGGCTCCTAGATCAACCGGGGATCGTGATCTTGGCCGTGGATGAACTCGACGGAGATGGGATTCCGGAAGTGGTGTTGCAGGAAGGGACGAAGCTGTGTCTCGCGAATTGGGACGGTCATCGATTGAACGATCGATGGCAGGAGAGCGGAGCCGTAGCGGAGGTTGTGGCTGGCGCCAGCGAACGCCGATTGGCATTGGGATCGACGACTGGACCGCAGGTCAATCCGGTGTTGCGGCGGGAGACAGTCGGTAGCCGGGCATTCGTCCTGCAGTTCGGTGGCGAACGATGGAGCTGTCGCCTGGCGCCTCAGGGAAAGCTGGAGAAACTGCACCGCCTCGACGAAACCAAGTCTTTGGAATCGACCGCTGCGGATCAACTACTCCGCGACACCTGGAATTGGGAGGGCCCGACGCTGGTGACCCGATCAAACCGGCAAGAAGTGGCCCGCTACACGCTCCCCACGCGTCGAACCTACATGGCCCCACCGTCGCTCGTGGGGTCGTTGGACGGTCAGAAGCGAATCATTGTCCGCGATGCCGAAGGGACTCTGTTTTCGCTGGCAGCCGATGGGACGGATCGCCGCCCGCTTGTCCGACGTAGTCCCGCGTTCACCCACGCCGACGGTCTCTACTACACTCACCTGGGATCCGCGAGCCTGTGTGACCTGGATGGGGACGGGGTGGATGAACTCGTGGCTTGCACTCGCGACGAAGCTGGGGAAGCCAGCGTCGTGTTGGTGGATGGAAAGGGCGTCGTGAAGCGTCGGATCAAGCCGCCCGAAGGCACGGTGCAGTTTGCCCTCGGTCCATCGGGCAGCCTGGGCGAAGGTAACGGTCGCTGGTTCGTCATCCGCTGCACGCGCCGATTCGATCGCGACACCGTCGCCGCCTATGAAGGGCGGACCGGGCGACAACTCTGGCTACGCGACGCTTACAACACGCAGGGTCGGACGATGAAGTTCGTCTTACATTCTCCCGCCGCGGTCTATGATTATGATCACGACGGAGCAGAAGACTTAATTACGCTCTCCGAAAACTTCTACGGCGTGATCAGTGTGAGGGACAATCGGGACCTCGTGAAGGCAAGCGACATCACCGCAAGCTTGAAAGGACACTGGCCGGCCTACGGGACCCCAATCCTGCTTCCGGTGCGGGGCCGTCCACCGCACGTTTTCTTGAGCCGCGCTTACGCTGGAATTTTTGTCGCCGATTTGGAAGGCCGCCCCGTCTGGCATTACGGACTCAGCCGCGACACGACGCCGCGCAACCACGGAGGCATCGCTGATCTGGACGGAGATGGCCAGGCAGAGATCGTCACGGCCCAGGCCGACGGACTGCTGCGCGCCTTCTCGGCGGAACCCACCTTAGAAAAATGCGCGATCTGTCCTCCAGTTGAGAACGCGGGACCAGGAAATCGAGCCGGAAAGATTCGTTGGACGTTCCAGGTGCCTGGCCCCATCGGCCCGTTGAACCATACCAACCAAAACTCCGACCAAGATTTCGCTTCAGCAGACCTTGATGGGGATGGCCGGGTAGAAGTGCTGTTGGGAGGCGGCGACGGAAAGCTGTACGCCCTGAAGGAAGTCAACGGCGCCGGCACCGTGCTCTGGAGCCTTGATCTCGGCCGAAGAGTAGGCAGCCCGATCCTGGCGGACCTCGACGACGACGGGAAGGCCGAGATATTAGTCCCAACCGAGGACGGCCGCGTGCACTGTTTAGGGAGTTCTCGATAGTGGATCCCTGGAAACAAACACCACTGACCCCATCACTCGTGCTGTGCCGCGTCGACCGGAATTTTCGACATCGGTAGCTGCCCAGCGGCATTCGGTGGCCGGATCCCAAGCGCGGCGGGACCAACCGATTGTGGTTTTGTGAACAACTTGCCACCAGATATTGTGGGTTTGCCCTTGCGGAGCCGCGCCTGGGGTCTTTGACTATTCGGGCAATGTACCTGAAAAACCTGACTGCCCTCGGGTTCAAGTCGTTCGCTGACAAGACCACGCTGAACTTCCAGCGCGGGATGACGGCGATCGTTGGGCCGAACGGCTGCGGCAAATCGAATGTCAGCGACGCCATTCGCTGGGTTTTGGGCGAACAATCGGCCAGGGCATTGCGTGGCGGCGAGATGGCCGACGTGATCTTCAATGGAACAGACGGCCGGAAGCCGTTGGGGATGGCGGAAGTTAGTCTGACCTTGGGTGACGTGGACGCTGAACAGTTACGGGCATCGGGCGTTCCCGTGGATTTCAATGAAGTCACGGTCACGCGTCGGGTTTTCCGTGATGGGGGTTCCGAATATTTCATCAACAAAGTCGGCTGCCGGCTCCGCGACATCCAACAACTCTTCGCCGGCACGGGGGTCGGGAAGACGAGTTATTCGGTGATGGCCCAGGGCAACATCACCCAAATCCTGTCGAGCAAGCCGGACGATCGACGACTGGTATTCGAAGAAGCCGCGGGCATCACTCGGTTCAAACAGCAGAAGAAGGAAGCGCTGAGAAAACTCGAACACACCGAGCAAAATCTGCTGCGGGTCGATGACCTCATCCGCGAGGTGAAACGGCAGATCGGATCGTTGCAACGACAAGCCGGGAAGGCACGTCGTTACCAGGCCATCGCGACGGAGCTTCAACATCTCGACACCCAGTTAGCGCGCCATCAGTTCGACGTCTTGCAGGAGGAGATTCAACTGCGCGAAACAGAACTGAGTCGGACCAAGCTGGAATTCGAGGTCGGTCAGGAGACGGTGATGCGGCTCGATGATGAAGTGTTGCAGTTGCGTCAGCAGTTGTCGGAATTGGAGCACACGATCTCAGAACAACAGCAACACGGCTTGGAACTCAAGGCCGCGGCCGATCGGCAGGAGCACCAGATTGAGTTCAATCATCAACGCCTGCAGGAGCTCGAAGACCAGAACGCGCGCGCCATTCACGACATCACGCAATCGGAGGAACGGCAGTCCATCGCCGCTCAAGAGCTCGAAGGGGTTCAGGAACGCCTCGCCGCTTCGCAGGAAAGGGTGCAGACCTTGCGCGCCACGCTGCAGGAAAAACAGTCGGCGCTGACTGCTGCCGAGCGCCTCGTGGCCGAGCATCAAGAAGCTCTGCGCCAAGCACAGTCACGGGCTTTTGGCGCCGCCCAACAGTTGGGTCGCGCTCGCAACGAGATCAATCAACTGGACCTCCAGAAGCAGGGCAACCTAGTGCGCTTGGAGAAGCTTCAAGCCGAGCAGACTGCTCTCGCAGAAGAAGGCGTGCGCCTGGACGTCCGGCTGAACGAATTTCGGGCGCAGGTCGAGACTGAACAACTCCAAGTCCAAACCAGCCGCGGGACGCTGGAAGAGCGCCAGGCGCGGTTGCGGGCCTTGCAACAAGAGATCAACGCCGCCCAGGTGGCTCTCGATGCGCTGATCCGTCAGCAGGCGGAGAAGCGGAGCCGGCTCAACGTTTTGGAGCAACTTGACACGCAGCACGAAGGTTTTGGGTCGGGTGCGCTCGCGGTTCTCCAGCACTCGCAATACGTTTTAGGATCACTGGCAGACAAGATTCGTGTTCCGGCCGAGTACGTCATTCCGATCGAAGCGGCGTTGGGTCATCACTTGCAATTGGTGCTTACCGAGCAGCCAGAGTCCGCAGCTGTGATGCTTGCCGAATTGACCGCCAGCCAGAAAGGGCGCGCGAGCATTGCGGCGTTGGCGCTGGCGACCGCGGGTGGGCCTGCGGTTGCGGAAGACCCATTCGCGGCGACGTCGGAGGAAAATCGTCCAATTCCAGCGGTTCGATGCGTGGAATGTGACGCCGCAGTGCGGCCGTTGATCGACGCGTTGCTGGGACGAACCCTAATCGTCCGCGATCTTTCAGTCGCCGCGGCGAGATTCCGTGAGTCCGGCGCTGGATTTGATTTCGTCACGCTGAGCGGAGAGTTGCTGACCCGCCAGGGCATCTTTACCGGCGGGGCCCAGGGCTCTGGCAAAATGCCGGCCAGCATTCTGGGGCGGAAGAATCAGATCGCGGAATTGCAGTCCGAACTCGCGGCCCTCGCGGAGCAAGTCAATGCGGCAAGCCGGGAGAAAGGCGCGCGGCAATCGGAACAGACATCCCTGCAAGCGAGCCTGGAGCAGGCCCGAACCGATTTGCGGCAGGTCGAAGTGACGATCGCCTCACGCGAGGGCGAGTTTCGGGCCTTGGAGGGCTCCAAGCGCGCACTGGGCCAAAAACTCGAGACGGTTGCCTACGAGTTCCAATCGTTGACGGGTTCCGAGGCTGAAGGGGTTTCGAAACGGGCCACGCTCGCTGCCCAAGTCACCGAGTGGGAATCCAATGAGGCGCAAGCGACGGCGCGTGTGAGCGAATTAACGGGTCAACTGGAAGAACTCCGCCAGCAACGGGAAGGCGCGGCTCAGGCGGTGTCGGAAGCGCGGGTTCAATTGGCGACCGAAGAGCAATTACTTGCCAGTCATGGACGCCAACGTCCGCCGCTCGAGGCGCGAATTCGCGAACTCATCGCGGTGATTACTCGATGTCGGCAAGAGATGAATTCTTTTGTCGAACGACGCGGCAACTTCGCCGCGAGTATCGCGCAGAGTCAGCGAGAGATTGAGCGCCTGACCTTGGAACGAGAGACGCTTTCGACTCGGCTGGCCGAGCTCGGTACGGAAAAGCGTTTTCAAGAGGGGGAAATTCAGAGTCGCGAAGAGCAGTTGCGTGAGCGCCGCGCTCAAGTCAGCACCCTCCAGTCCCGGCGCGGCCAACTTGAGGTCGAGCTCGCCCAGAAAGGGATGGCGGTCGAACATCTCCGCGAGCGCATCCAGTCCAAGTACCAGGTCAGCCTCGATGAAGTTCGGAGCGAAGCGATCAAGATCACGTTTGCGGAAGAAGGTCCGGCGAAAGTCCAAATGCTTTCGATCGAAGAGATGATAGCCGCCGGACTCAGCACCGATTGGGACGCAGTCGCCACTCAAGTCGCGGCCCTGCAGAAACGGCTCGACGATATCGGACCCGTCAACTTGGTGGCCATCGACGAGTACGAAGAGACGGAACAACGCCACACTTTCTTAACGACCCAGTACGAAGACTTGGTCAAGGCGAAGCAGGAACTCGTCGAGGTCATCAACAAGATCAATGGTGAGACCAAATCGATGTTTCTCGAGACCTTCGAAAAGATTCGCGACAATTTCCGACTCATGTTCGTCGAGTTGTTCGGCGGCGGAAAGGCAGACATTCATTTGGTCGAAGGCGAAGATCCCCTAGAGGCAGGAATCGACATCGTCGCGCGGCCCCCAGGAAAGCAGTTGCAATCGATCACGCTGCTCTCCGGTGGTGAGCAAACGATGACCGCTGTGGCGCTGTTGTTCTCGATCTATCAGGTGAAGCCGTCGCCCTTCTGTGTGTTGGACGAACTCGACGCGCCACTCGATGAATCGAACATCAATCGCTTCATTCGCGTGCTGCAACGGTTCCTCCAACAAAGCCAGTTTGTCGTCATTACCCACAACAAGCGCACGATCTCCATGGCGGACATCCTTTACGGTGTGACCATGCAAGAGCAGGGTGTTAGTCGGATTGTGTCGGTGAAGTTCGAATCGGCAGAATCACCGGCCGAAACTCCCCTCGACGCCGAACAAATGCTGGACAGCCCGGCGCCGGCGTCGGTGGCGGCAGACCCCATTTCGGAGGAGGCCGAGTTCGTGCTGGTCAAGTAGCCTCCAGGCGCGAAAGCAGACGTGGTGACCACTGACCCAATCTTGCCCGGCGCCACCTTGGGAGTGCTCGGGAGTGGCCAATTGGGTCGGATGTTTGCGATCGCGGCGCGGCAGTTGGGCTACCGCGTCCACGTATATTCGCCCGAGACCGACACGCCGGCGGGGCAAGTGGGCGATGTCGAAGTGGCCGCGCCCTATGAGGATCTCGACCGGGTGCGGGCGTTCGCCCGCGAAGTGAACGTGGTGACGTTCGAGTTTGAGAACGTTCCCAGTGCCACAAGTCGAGCGTGCGCGGAAATCGTGCCCGTCCGTCCGGATGGCGAAGTCTTGCATGTCACGCAGCATCGGCTTCGGGAAAAGACGTTTCTGGCGTCGCGTGGTTTCCCCGTAACGCCGTTTCGTGCCATCCGTTCCGAAAGTGATTTGCGGAGCGCCATCAGCAGCCTGGGCCTGCCCGGAGTATTGAAAACGGCGAGCTTCGGCTATGATGGCAAAGGGCAACAAAAGGTGAGGCATGAAGACGAGCTTGCGGCGGCGGCGGCAGCGTTGAATGGAGCGGAGGGAATTTACGAGGCATTCGTCGATTTCGAGAAAGAGGTGAGTGTGGTCGCCGCTCGGACCCTGACGGGTGAATTTGCGGCGTTTCCGGTCTTCGAGAACACACACGTAAATCACATCTTGGATGTCACGTTCGCGCCGGCGGCAATCGACCCACGCCAGGCGCGCGAGGCTGAGGAATTGGCGCGCGGCATTCTCGACATGCTACCGGTGGTCGGCCTGTTGACGGTAGAAATGTTTGTGACGCGCTCCGGCAAGTTGCTGGTGAATGAATTGGCGCCGCGCACACACAACTCGGGACACCTCACCTTGAATGCGTGCCCGACGAGCCAGTTTGAGCAGCAATTGCGAGCCGTCTGCGGACTGCCTCTTGGGGCCACACGAATGGAGCAACCGGCCGCGATGGCGAACCTGCTCGGCGATCTTTGGCTCGCGGCAGGCGGAGTGCCTCGGTGGGAGGCAGCCCTACGCGACCCGAATGTGAAATTGCACCTCTATGGGAAAGCCACGCCACGCCGCGGCCGAAAGATGGGCCATCTCACCGCGGGGGGCGCTACAGTGGAAGAGGCTGTGCGGCGGGTCACGACGGCACGGGCGCGGCTCACCGGGAATTCTTGAGACGCCAACTACCTGCTACCAAGGTCGCTGCCCGGACCCGTTCGCCTGCCCCGAACCGCCTCTGGGCAACTATCATTTGCCCGGACTCGCTGCAGCGAGTTCCGCCCAGAGATGCGCACTCATCCGCATGCCGAGCGCGTACGCATCCAGAGAAAATTTCTCATTCGGAGAATGGGGATTGTCGTCGGGCAACGCCATCCCGAGCAATAGCGTGTCCGCTTTGAGATGCTGACGAAAGGCCGAGACGATCGGAATGCTGCCGCCTTCACGCGCGAGAACCGCTTCATAGCCAAAGCCAGCCCGCAAGGCTCGCAACGCCGCTTGAGCCAACACCCCCGTGGGTTCAACCCGATACGGCTCGCCTCCATGCCCCCCAATGAGCGTCAGCTTGACCGTCGGAGGACAGAGGTTCTGGAGATGCTTCTTCACAGCCGCAATGACCTTCGCGGGCTTCTGATGGGGAACTAAACGAAGGGTGAGCTTGGCCGTGGCCCAAGAGGGGATGATGGTCTTGCTGCCTTCGCCCTGATAACCACTGGTGAGGCCGTTGATCTCGAATGTTGGCCGTGCGGTGCGTTGTTCTTCAGGCGTAAATCCGACCTCGCCAAACAACTTCGGGACTCCGAGGAATTTGCGATACTTCTCCGATTGAAAGGGCAGTTTGGCCATTTGTTTGCGCTCATAGGTCGAGAGCTTCTGAACGTCATCGTAGTATCCCGGAATGCTGATTCGCCCTTTCGAGTCACGCAGCTTGGCCAGCAACTGACACAGCACGAGCGCGGGATTATCCACACTGCCTCCGAAGATTCCCGAATGCAGATCTCGGTTTGGGCCATCCACGCGAACTTCCATCGCGGCGATGCCCCGCAACGCATAGGTCAACGCGGGATGACGCAAGCTAGGAATGCCATTGTCGGAAATCACCACGGCATCGCACGCTAGTTCTTTCGCATGTTGAGGGAGGAACTCATACAATGCCTTCGACCCCACTTCCTCTTCGCCCTCGATCAGAAACGTCAAATTGCACGGCAAGTCACTGCCCGTGCTCAACCAGGCCTCCACTGCGTTTAAGTGAGCCAAATGCTGACCTTTGTTGTCGCTGATTCCCCGGGCGAAGACGTTGCGGCCTTCAATTCGGGGCTCGAACGGAGGGGACTTCCACAACTCGAACGGTTCCGGCGGTTGGACGTCGTAGTGGCCATACACCAAGAACGTTGGCTTGGCCGGATCCGTCCGCGGCGTCTTGGCTACGACGATGGGATTGCCGGACGTGGTGTGCACTACGGTGTCGAGTCCGACCTCGCGCGAACGCTCCGCGATCCACTCGGCTGATCGGCGTAAATCGCCGGCGTGCTGGGATTGCGCGCTCACACTGGGAATACGCGCATAGTCACATAACTCGCGGACGTAGCGGGCATCGTGCTGTTTGAGAAAATCGAGCGCGGCAGAAAGAGGCATGAGCGAGTGATTGAAACTCCGGGAGCAGTGAACTGCGTTCAGTGATTTGAAGCCCCCCTGATTATGGGTTGCTCTTTTTCAAGAGATCCAGGGGATTGAACGGCCGGGCCGGCGCGTTGGTATTCGTCGCACCTGGTGGGGCATTAGTCTGGGTGCCGCCGCCCAGCAACCCCTTGATTAGCGCTGTTCCCGTGCCGGGATTGGTCGAGCCCTTTTGTCCGAGCGCCTTGTCCAACGCCCCACCCAGTTGCCCCACCCCTTGATTGACCAACGCCCCCGCGGAACCCGGGAGTTGCGTGGCAAGTTGAGCCACCCCCAACGGGTTTAGCTCGGGCTTCGGAGCCCCCAGCGTTCCACGCATGGTGAGAAACTGAGGCAACGGCTCGAAGCGACCCTCTTTGGGCAATGAGACCGAAATGGGAATGTTGATCGGGGAATTGGTGAGAATGTCGGCGAACTGCAATTGTCCTTTCGCGTCGATAACAAACGCCGCGCTGTTGACCTGGGCCGATTTGATGTTGAGCGCTCCTTGCCCTGCCTCCAATTGCGCGGCCATTCCCTGGATCGGCGATTGCGAGATGTTCGGTACGCGCAACACCGACACGAGCGTCCCCATCAAGCCTTGCATCAGCGGCGTCTGCAGCGCCGTCACCTGATAATCGAGATTGGTCGCCGCAAAAGTCACCGTCCCATTCAGGTGCTTGCGCAGATCGGCACCCTCCCTACCCGTGCCGCCCAGTTTCATTTTACCATTGAGCGTTCCTTTCAAATCGACGAGCTGGCCTTTGAGCACTGATCGGGCAATCGGCGTTACGGGCACCGATTGGAGATCGGCACTGAGGTCATACTTGTAGCCCGGGATATTGAGATCGAGATCGGCCGCGGCGGACACGGGCGCGCCGTTCAAGGTCAATGTGAATGGACTCAACGCGATCTTGCCGCGATTCAGAGTGACCTTGGTGACCCAATTCGACACGGCGATATCCCGGAGGAAGACTTTCGCGATCTTGCTGTCGAGCGTGAATTCTTGCAGCGGGAGCTGGGTGGGTTCCGACGGCTTCGGGGCTGGGGTCGGTGGCGGCGGCACGGTCTTGTTGGGTGATTCAGCCGCAAAGGCATTGTAAAGCGGAGTGAAGTCCAGACCGTCGCTGGTCAGGTTGAGTGAGCTCGGGGTCGCTCCATTCGTCTTGAAGTCAAAACGTCCAATTGTTTGAAGCCGATTCGCCGATTTGGGAGTCGCCATCAAGTCTAGCTTCAGGTCGAACTCGCTGCGCGCCGTCGTTTGGTCACAGTCTCCCGTCACTTCCATTCCTCCCAAAGGGGTCGCCCCCGATTTCATCGCGAGGGATCCCTTGCTCAAGTTGACTCGCGTCCCCGCGACGGACGCGATGGCTTCGAGGGTTGCCTGATGGTCCCGGAGCGCCGCCCCATAGGCCTTCCCGGTGAGACCCGCGAGCGAGGCGTTGAGCGTGCCATTTGTCTTCCCTGATTTCCCCGCGAACTGCGACTTCACCTGGGCAGTCCCACTCGTGAGTTCAAGGCCATCTACCGGATACATCTTCAATGCGGTGGGAAGCTGGACGTCGAGGCTGAGCTGCCCGCCGAGCTCGTTACGCTTTTGATCCAGATGACCGAGCGCCGAATACTTAGCGAGTGGTTGCGTGCCGAGGCGCACTTCACCGGTAGCCTGTTCAAGGGTGAAGATCTGAAAATCTTCGACGGAGCCACCGGCATTGAGCCCCACGGTCAAATCGCGAATTGCTTTACCGGTCAATACCATCGCGACTTGATCCATCGTTCCACCCACGGCGAATTTGAGTCGACGCCCATCGCGATCCGTAGTGATGCTCGCCTCCAGATTCAAGCGACCCGCTGGGAAATTCGTTCCGGCGACCGATCGCCACGGGGCGAGGTCAAACTGCTTGACTGACAAGTTGTAGGTCGCCGCCTGAAATCCTGGGACCGCGGTGTCCCACGCCAGGTTCATGGGCTGATCCAGTGCACCCTTGATCACGGTCGAATTGCCTTGTTGCACCGAAAGATCGGCCTGGTCGATGCGCGCGGTTTTCTTCTGGAGGTCAACCTGCAACCGATACGCGAAGGCCGAGTCCAACACCGGAGTGGTGCCGGCCGTTGATTTAATCGAGAGCCGTTCGACCGCCACCGTTCCCTGTGAGGAGAAGGACTGGCCCGCCTGCGCGACCTCGATCTTCCCCTTCGCCTTCACCGTGGTTTGACCGAAGTCCACCCCCATCGCGGCCCCAAGAATTCCGAGCGCATTTCGGTCAACGCCCTTCAACTCATAATCGAGCTGCATTTCTTTCTTCTCCGGGTCAAAAGGTCCACTGACGAACAATTCCCCCACCGGGCGGCCCGATTCCGTCATGGCGAGACGCCATTCCCGAATCGCATGGCCAGTGGCATCGGCCGAAAACTTCACGGCCACCTTACCAAAATCGCGGAACAAACCGCCGGCGCTGGTGACGCCAATATCCAACGCCCCGTTGAACCGAGTCGGAAGCAGTTTCGAATCGACCTCGAAGCCGAACGCACCGTCCGCCTTGGCCGCGAGTTGATTGGTCGCGTTTGCCGTGAGTCGGGCGAGTGAACCGATGGTGAGCTTGCTCGCTGCGCCATTCACCAATTGGTCCAGCGTGACGTTGAGGTTCGATAATTCTATTTCCGTCGAGCCGGCCGGGGAGGCGGAAGATTGGCGAACGGTGCCGTTCCTCAGCGCCACGCTGTGGATGTCGAGTTGAGCAGTTTTGTTCGCTGGAGGGGGCTCGGCTTCCGGCGGAAGCGCCTTCATCAGCGTGCCTAGATTGCTAGTGCCGTCGGGACGTCCGACGATCGTGACCACCGGTGTTTCGATCGTCGCCTCGGTCACCGTCACCGTGCCGCGCAGGATGGCCCAGAGACTGTAGCGCAGACGGATTTCCTGCACCGTTGCGAGCGTTTCCGCACCATTCGGTGTCACCTTAAGCTGGCGCAAAGTCAGCGAAGAGAATGGGCTTAGTGAAACATATTCCGCGGTCACCTCGCTGTTCAACGCCGCACCGATTCGAGGCAGGACTACGCTCCGCAAGAACGCGCCACTTGTAACCACGAAGTAGAGCGCGACCAAGAATCCAAAGAGGATTACTAGCACCCACGGCCATCTTCGACGACGATTGATTTCGATAGTGCTCATGAATCGCAACCGCTAGGGATTCTCCAACAGGGAAAGATACTCCGCGATTCCGGCGGCCGGCGTGAACTGTGGAGTGAATCCGAGTTCGTTCTTCGCTCGTTTCATGTCGGCCTGGGTATGTGGTTGGTAGAAGCTGTACGGGTTCTCAATGTA
>DLVS01000032.1 GCA_003445095.1 Verrucomicrobiales bacterium | reverse complement strand
ATCGGTGACAGCTACATGCTCGCCGGAGGCATTCCCCTGCCCCGCGACGACCACGCACAGGCCGTTGCCGAGGTGGCCATTGAGATGATCGATGCGCTGGCGAAACTCAACGCGGCGAACGGCACGGATCTCAAAATCCGGGTAGGAATGAACACCGGCCCGATTGTCGCGGGAGTGATCGGGAAGAGAAAGTTCACCTATGATTTGTGGGGTGACACCGTGAACCTGGCCAGCCGGATGGAGTCGTCTGGCCTGCCAGGAATGATTCACGTCTCGGAAAATACTTACCTGGCCTTGCGCGATGAGTTTGTGCTGGTGGAGCGAGGGATTACGAATTGCAAAGGAATTGGCGATGTCATGACCTATTTCCTCAAGGAGCGTAGGGCGATCGTTTGGAACTCCGGTGCGGCGGGTGCGGCGGCGAGCCCACTTCCCTGAAAAAACTCTCGGTCACGGAGCCACGAACTGCACTGGCTCCGACCAGTGGCTAAAGCGGCCTGTCGTGTCTAAATAACGCGCTCGAACTCGGTAGGTGTGTCGCGGCTGACAAAGCGAAGGTGGCAAAGCCACGCCATTGGTTGCCGTGGCCAGGGGCTCGCTGCGCCAGAACTCCTCGATCTCATAACGGCGCGGTTGGCCCGCCTGATAGCCGGTCAATCCCGGCGCGCTGATTTGACCGACACGCCATTGCACCGCGGCAAAACCGGCGCCGTTGGTAGGGGCCCTTCGGAACGGCGAGATTTCCCAGCGTAATGGCCCCGAAGAAGAGTTCCCCGGCGTATCAGCCCGCCGAATGACCGGGCGTTCAGGTATGCGCGAATCTCTCGCCTCGATAGTGAGAAATCCAAAGCCGTAGCCTCGTTGATCGCCGTCGTTGGGGGCATAGTCATCCGTGCCGCGTGAGCCGGTGCAATAATCGACGATGTATCTGCCGAATCCCGCGAAATCGGGAGTGTCGAGTGTTCGGATCCATTCGCCTCCGAAACGGTGATCGCGATACGGCGTGCGGTAGAATTCACCTCGGGCATGACTGCGTGGGTGATAATTCCACAAACACATGTCTAACTCGGGCCACGAGCGCGCTTGGTTCGTCGGCGCCAGAAAGCTCATCAGTTCATCGACCAGTTGTCCGACTTGTCCGCCGTTGGGGCGCGGGTCGGCACAAAACAGATCCAGCACCTCGCGCGCGCGATTCCGGTATTCCAGTTTGAGCGCGCGGACCTCCAAGCACTGCGCCTGAGCCACATAACCGGGCTGATGCGTGCGGGCGATAAACATCATATCGAGATCCCACGGGATGACGCACCAGCGCCCGTTCGGCTCACGATACAGATAATGGTTCGCGCCGGGACGGAGGTCCACGTTTCCGAGGACGCGGTTCAGCGCGTGAAAAGAATAGTAAGCGGGCAGGTCGAGATTGTTGCGCCACCAGGATTCATTCACACCGAATTGTGAACCATTCATGAACTCCTGGAACGCCACGTCGTTCGTTGGCGAATTCTCCGCGCGATGCTTCACACCTGTCTCCGGAGAATACACATCGCCATCCGCCAGACCGCTTTCGCGGAGCCACGCTCCATCGGGCTCTTGCACGGCTTGATAGAGTCCCCATAAGTCGCCGGAATACTGACTCTTGGTCGATGCTTCCTCGGAATCCGCGATGACGCGCAACTGAAGCCAGTGCGTACTCGCGGCGGGTACTCCGGCCAGTTGATAGGCGCGGAATGAGACTGCTTCGTCCAGCCCAGCCATGCCGCGATTCACCGGAGCCCAGGGGCTAGCACAGGCGTTTAAGCTCAGACTCTTTACCGCGTTGTTCAGCGGTCGGCCCCACAGGTCACGATCCCGGAACCTCTGCGATTCGTTGAACTTGAACCCCCATTTGTTTTTTCCCGCCACGTACGTGCTCGCCTTGCCGCGATTGTGGAATTGGATGTGATCGTAGACGCGACCGTCGGAAATGATCGTCCCAAAAAACCTCTGTCTGTCCGCGCTTTGGCTCCACTGGCTTCGCTCGACATCTTCTCGCCGCGCGATGAGGTGAAGCGCCGGCATCGTCTCCATGAACTCTGAGGAAAACGTGAGCGGTGGAGTCCGTCCGGGACGGCTAGACCCGGTCCATGCGGGCAATCCGTCGTAAACGAAATAGGCGAAATTCGGGCACGCGTTGGTGGCGGCGGGATACCGCGTGACGCCTCCGTTCTTGTCCACGACGTCAACGCAGTAACGCACTAATCGGCGATGCTGTTGCAGCTCAGCCGGGACAATGGCAGCGAATCGTCTGTCGTGTTTGCTGACGTCTCCGTTGATCCCATCGTCGTTCATGGGGAACTCACGCCATGAGTTGGTGAAGGCTGCGTCCGAGCGGCGCAGGTAGTTTCCCGGGTCGACGACCTGCACGAGGAGCGTCACCCGCACTACCGCTCCTCCCACCTGCGCGGCGACGGTGACGGGCTGGGAAGACTTTGGCTGAGCCGGCGAATGCTCGGCGACCAATGGCGCAACCGCGAACGGTGAGTTCGTATCGGCGCGTACCGCCGCGGCCAGGATCAACGCGAGGACAAGTGACGAGCGCATTCGAAAGATGGGCTTTGCGTCAGCGTTCCGCCGGGTTGGCTTCCAGCGAGGCGCAAACCACCTCCGCTTCGCTGCGCGCAAACACATGACGGTTGGCGAAGGCCGGTGGAGCATAAACGAACTTTGTTTGCCCAAAGGGCCAGGTCGGATCGATTAGGTGGGCACGACTGAACTCCCGATAGCCCGTTGAGGACAAGTGGGCGCGGATGAGATTCCCTTCATCGGTAAAAAGGAAATAGCCGCCGCCTTGCGGGGTGATGTTGATGCTCGCGCCGTTTTTCGAGGCGGTCAGGCTGTTAGTGCTCCAGATTTGCCGACCGGTCGCTGCTTCCAGGCACACGAGGTCGCCGAATCCCCGAGCGGTATAGATATAGTCGCCTTGCAGCACAGGGGTCGAAGTGTTGCTCAAAACGCGTTTGGACGGGGCGCGACTGTCGGGCCAAAGAATCTGAGCGGTTGGAGTCTCCCTACTCACGTCGAGCATCAGCCCGCTGACCAGGAGGCGGTTTCCCTGAAAGACGGGTGTAGCGGCAGAGTCATTGCCGCTCGTGGTCATCAGTTCCCGCCAATAGGTTTTCCCATCCAATGGGTCTAGCGAGTTCAGGGAACTGTTGCTCCACGCGATCAACTGCCGCTTGCCGCCGGCGGTGAAGATGATCGGCGAACTATTGGACACGGGATCGTCGAGTGCTTTCCAAATCTCCTTTCCCGTCAGTTTATCCAAAGCGAGGACACTCGCGCCCGGCTTGGCTCCGGTGAAAACGATCAGCAACGCCCCATCGATCAAGGGCGAAGGGCGACAGGACATCTCCGCCACTTCGTATTCCTTCCCAATGTTTTTCTCCCAGATGACCTTTCCCGTTTTCACGTCCAGGCAGTGAGTCCAACCATTCGCTCCTAGAAGGTAGATGCGGTCGCCTTCCACAACCGGCGTCGCGGTGGGACCCGCCCCACGCTCGGGGACATAAGTCCAGTCGCCGTATGGCTCGTCGTAAGAATAAACCCAAAGGATCTCGCCCGTCTTTTCGTCGAAACAATGCAGGCGCTCTTTCGCGGTGGGCTTGATCAGCTCAACATCGAAAATAAAAACTCGCCCCTGAGCGACCACTGGACTTGACCATCCTCCGCCGATTGGTCGCCTCCATTTGAATCTCAATCCCTCAGCCGGAAATGAATCGAGGATTCCTGACTCATTCCAGCTTCCGTCCCTGTTGGGCCCGCGAAATTGAGGCCAATCGGTCGCTTGAGCCGTCGCCGCGACTAGAAAGACTCCCATTGCACCCCCGAACAGCGTCTCGAAAACAAGAGTCGCCGGACGCGTTTTCAGGCGGGGTGTCACCGGACCATGCGTAGTCGAATGCATTCCTCGTGCAAGGAAAGGTGCGTCCTCAAGAATTGGGAGGAGACGAGGTAACGCGCCTGGGTTGCCCAGACACCCAGACGGCAACAAACGAAATCCGAGATTGCACCTGGGACGTTGTCGCGATTACCTCCGGTGTGTCGCGCGCTGCGGGTGTGGTTCAATGGTAGAACGTGGGCTTCCCAAGCCTGAAACGAGGGTTCGATTCCCTTCACCCGCTCCACTGAAAACAGGGCACTTACGACGGATTGTAGAATAAAAATGCAGTAAACTCTCCGTCCGCTCTAATTATTTTCCACCAACTGGACCAGGCGAATCCATCAAGCTCGAATCTCCGCCTGTACCGCAGGAGAATCGCCGTCATCAAACAGTTTTCGTTGGTTTTAAACCAATTCGATATTCTCGACGGCAGTGAAAGCGATCACGCCTGAGCGAAGCACTGCCGCCGCGTTTCCCCGGTATCTGACGGGAGAGGTGGTGGGCGATAGCGTTGCGCTTGGCTGGCAGGGGCTTTACGCCCGTCGCTGGCGGCTTCCGCGAGTAGTGGATCGTTTCCTTGTGCCAGCCACTCCAGAGCCCCACATCTCCTGCAACCTTCGGGGCATGGCGGAATTCCGTGAGCGCGACGTGGGCGGGGTGTGGATCACGCGGAAGATTGGCGCGGGCGACTTGTTCGTGACGCGCTCGCGCACACCTTACGAAGTTGATTTCAAATCGCCGCCCGGCGAAGAACTCGACAATCTTTCCATCCACATCGCTGTCGAACCGTTTCTCACCGCGCTGGAGGCACGTTATCCCGGTCGCGCAAACCGTGTGGACGTGATGGATTATTTTGGTCGCGATGAAATCCTTTGGCCCATTTGCCTGACATGCGCGGAACTTTTGACGGCACGTGTGCCGGGTAAGTCA
Organism: Verrucomicrobiales bacterium; assembly: GCA_003445095.1. Taxonomy (GTDB): domain Bacteria; phylum Verrucomicrobiota; class Verrucomicrobiia; order Limisphaerales; family UBA9464; genus UBA9464. The sequence continues at coordinate 819 of DLVS01000032.1, read as the reverse complement.
CCGCGCGTCGCCGCTCTCACCCAACTTTTCGCCGCACACCTTGTCGAGAAATACACGAACACGATAGGGCGAACCCAAGTCCATCGTGGCGGCATGCCGATTCATCAACTCCGCAAAGTTGAGGATTATGTGGTTGCGCACTTAGCGGAAGAAATCTCCGTCGAGGGCCTGGCCGAGTTGGTGGAATTGAGTCCCTCACACTTTGCTCATGTTTTCAAAGACACGACCGGCATGACCCCGTTACAGTTCGTGAAGCGCCAGCGCATCACGCGCGCCCAGCAGTTGATCCGTGAGACTTCACGCAGCCTAATCGATGTGGGTCTCGAAGTAGGCTACAGCAGTCCGAGCCACTTCGCACAAGTGTTTCGGCAAGTAGCGGGTGTCACGCCGACGCAGTTTCGAAGTTCGCTCTAAAGTTCCCGCAGGATCGCGACAGGCATCGCAGAATCGCGAGAGCAGGTTTCCGCAGGCTGCGGCAAGGTGTGCGTAATGAAAACAAACATCATTCGCACTGGAACGTTGAAAGCACTGTCGGGAATGGCGCTGGCCACCGCCGTCTCATCGGAACCAACTCAAGCTGTCGATCAGGTTACTTGGGATAAAACATTTCCCAAGAGCGAAAAGGTTGAGCATCGAAAGGTGACCTTTACGAACCGCTACGGCATCACTCTGGCCGCCGACCTGTATCAGCCGAACAATCGCAACGGCAAACTGGCGGCAATTGCGGTCAGTGGCCCCTTTGGCGCGGTGAAGGAGCAGGCATCTGGCCTCTATGCGCAAGCCATGGCGGAACGCGGCTTCGTCACGCTTGCATTCGAT
>DLVS01000079.1 GCA_003445095.1 Verrucomicrobiales bacterium | reverse complement strand
AGAGAAGTTCCACTCGACTGAAGTCCACCACGTTATTGGTCAACACAAAGAAGGCATTGCCGGCGTTGAACCGAGCTTCTCCCGATCCGGGAGCCACCGCGTTAAACATGGGTGACAACACCCCAAACAGAGGCAGCCCCCAAAGGAGCCCATCTCGGATCTGGGCGTTGCCGTTCCCGCGCCAGGGAATTCCGGAGCGGCTGTGGCCCTCGTCAATGATCACCTGGCCGCTCAACACGCCTTCGAGCCGGTTGGTACTCGAAGTCAGGTCCGCCATCAGAGGCGTAATGTTTACTTCGGCAAAGGTCGCATCGACACTGAACCTCGTATCTTTGGGCTCTGCCGATGGGGTCAGTGAATTCAGTCGGACTCCCACCTTGGCCGACATCAATCCATCATAAAAGCCGGCGGCGACGTTCGTGATGGTGAGGTTGTCTTCGAACCAACCGATGGTCGCCAGCACATTGGTCAGACGAAAGTACCACCACTCAAGGGCCGGCGCTTGCACCTGAAAAACCACGTTGGCATCGGCGTCATCGGTCGTGGGAATGCTTCCCGTCGCCCGGACTTCGGGTGGAAAGGGAAACTGGTAGGGCGAGAGGGTCCGAGCGATTTTGGGTCCAATGATTCGGCCGAGGGAGTCAACCGGGAGCCGGGCTTGGGCATTGGTGAGGTGCAACAGGTGCGAATCCAGGTCATAGCGCATGAGCGGAACGCGAGCTCCGTAGGGGCCTTCACGAAGCTCGGTCCCGACAAAGACGATATTGCGGTTGGTGAAGCTCAACGCGGTCCGAAGTTCAGTGACGGGTTCTCCGCGGTAGGTGACGTTGGTTAGAGCAATCTTGGCGTCGAAACCAAGTTCCGGCGAACGGTCCCAGTGGCCCCAAGCTTCGACCTGGAAATGGGGCGGAGAGGCAAACGAGATGAAATCAAGGTGACGCGTCAGTTCTGATTCATCCAGCAGTCGACGGAAATCAAGCGGGTCGATCGAGCTGTTGGCCTTGAGGTGAAATGCACCGGGAGGAAGCGCCAGTTGAACGTCGGCGACCAGCTCGCCGGCCCCTTGGGTCCACCGCAGTGAGTTCAGGCGAAGCTGGTCCTTCGAGAGCTCGAACGGAACGCGCAGGTCTTTCAGATTCAAATGCGCCAACGCGAAGTTGGTGGCGACGAGGGCACCATGAACATTTCCAAGTTCTTGAAGGCGGGGAATCCACTGGGCGACGTCTGATTCCCAGCGCGGCCACTGACCTCGGGCGGCGACTTCGAGGTCAACCCGGTTGGTGGTCCACACTCCGACGTTGGTTAACTGACGCCAGTGTTCGGCAAACAGGTACGGCTCGAGCCGTTGAACTTCCGTGGTTCCTTGAAGATTTACCGTGAGGTCTCGCGTAGCGGTGTCGAGCAACACCTGACCTTCCATCGTGCCCGCTGGACTTCGGAATACGAGATTGGTCAGGGTGAGCCGGCCTTGTCGCCAGTCGGCCTCAACTTCCAGGCGGTCCACCGGCGGGCCAGACCGAGCCACCACCCGGTTGGCCAGGGCTTCTAGTTGCAATTGCCAGGGGGCGAGGTTTGTCCAAAAGGCGGTGAGCCGCGGGCGTTGGATGGGCGGAACTTCGACGGCACTCCCGCGGAGGACTAGCGAATCGGCTTGGCCTAAGGCGATGCGGGCGGGTCCCGAGCGAAGTTCCCAATCCGCGGCCAGCGGCGACCAGCGGTTGGCGGAATTCCACAAGCTGCCTGAAACTGCTAGGTTGGTCGCCGAACCCCAGCGCGACGACAAGTCTGCCGCCTCAAGCTCGAACTCGGTGGCATAACCCGGCGCTGGCGGCACGGTTATTCGCGACCAATTTCTGGCGCCCGAACGATTGGCTACGGACGGGTTATTGGTGGCGACCGTCGTGGCACCCAAATGGATCTCGGCGAGACGCCCCTCTTCTCGCGCGAGCGACTTGGCGTCCAGTTGCCATTGTAGCGCCGCGGGAAGTTCGGAGAACGAAGGGAACATCACTTCCGCTCGCCAATGGAGCGATTCCAAGGAGCCCCAGCGGGTCTGGGCGGCGTCGGAATCAAGGTCAACAATTCCGCGTGAGCCGGCTCCGATCTCAGAAGTCGGCTGAATTTCGACGGCGAGGCGAACCTTTTGGAAGTCGCCATTCGGGCCACGGACTCCTGCCGTTCCAAAGCGCAACTGCGCGACCGACCGAATGAGATTCGCCCCATCGACCATGAAAACCAGATCGATTCTAGGCGGTTCCCGGAACTCCATTCGCTCGACGTGCTCAAGCACTCGAGCCAAAGCCGGGACCTTCAAGTCCAAGTCCGCCGAACGACGCCGTGGCGACGACAGATGAGCGACGTTCGTGACCACGCCCAGGGCTTCCAAATCCACGATTTCGTTGAGGCGCGCTTTCAGTGACGTGAGACGCCACTCCTGCCGGCTCACGAATTCGAGCCGGCCCGAGATTTCGGTGAACTTCAACAACGCGGACGCTTCGCCGGGAGCGCCTTCGACGGCCTTTGAGCTTTCACCGCCGGACAAACTCATGCCCGATACCTGAGGTTCGCGAAGTTGCCAAAGTGGGCTCCAATCCAGCTCGATTCCGAGGTTCTGCACGTAGGTAAAATCATCGGGATCACTTCCGGGGATCCGGAGCGTGACATTTTCCGCGACCAAACCTCGAGGGATGCGGAGCCGGAGGCGGCTGTAGTCCAGGTCAACTCCGAACGCGGATAATTGAGCCAAGAGCGGCTCCTTGAGAAACCCGGGGACGCCGATGTAGTGCAAATGGAATACGGCGTAGATGGCCAAGGCGGCCAAGGCGTAACCCACGCGGACCGACCAGCGAAATCCCCGCCAGCAATGCCGCCCGAATCCCCGCCAAAGGCTGGGCCGACAGGCAGTGCCCGCCGGCGGCAATTCCGACGCGGCTGACGGATCTGGGTTCACGGCGCACTGAAATCGCGTAAGACGTCTTCGTAGAGAGTACCCGGGAACTCAAAAAGCACGGGTTGCGAATTCTCATCGAATCGCGCCAAGGCCAATAGGTTGTTGACTGGATTCCGGCCGCCGAACTGCAACTTGATGCTCGAGAATTCGCTCCCCGGTTTGAATCTGAACGTCACCGTATGCGCGACCTCGGAGAATTTGAGCAGCTCGAGTTGCTTGGGATCGGCGAGGACATAACGGGTGGACTCGACCTGCCCCAGTCGGTACAAGGTCTCGTTGATTGCTTCATCCAACAGTGGCCCGTTGGCACCGGTCGTGACCGTCCATTGACCGGCTGGCTTGCGCGAGAGCGTCCGCTGGCGGCCCTTCTGTTCAATGACGACCTCCACGACATTCGTGGGAGCGAAGTGCAGGTCCCGCAATTGACTCGCGACTTCAGGCAAGCGGAGCAATTCAGCCAGCGGTGTAGCGTAGATACTGGTCTCATCCCCGCGCCGCACGAACACCTTGTCGGTGCCGTGGTTGTTTCCAAATTGGAGCCGCACCAACTCATTGGTCCCAGCCAGAACCGAGAACTCTCGTCGCGGGCGATCCAAGCCGTAACGGGCAAGGTCAGCCGGCACGTCATTCGGAAAATCGACGATCTCAAGTCCGCTGAGCTGCTGGAGCAGCCGGATCATCAAGTTGGGGTCGGCCGCAAACGTCTCCGGTTCGACCACGGTCCAATTCGTTCCCCGTCGAATCGCTCGAACGGTCGCGTCACCCGCACGGATCCGAACTTCCGTGGTACCATCGAGCGACGGCGTTAACTGGCGATCACGAAAGTTGGCCAACGGGAGCTTCATCAACATTCCCGCCTCTACGGGAACGAGGACCAGGTTGGTTTGGGCTAAACGCCGCACCAAGACATACTCGGGGGCATTAGTTGGGGTTTTGCCAAACTGCAACCGAACCAAGTCATTGGTGCCGGCCCCGAGGATCAATTCGGTGTCCGGTGGCTGCAGTCCCAATGGTTCCAAGTCAACGATGGGTGAATCGGTCACAAAAGCGGCCACCCGGGTACTCTGAAGCGCGTTCACCAGGGCTTCGATCCGCGGGCCGTCGGCTCGGGCTGACAATGGTTTCGTCAACCGCCACGCGTCCGAATCGGGCTCCCTCACGGCGGTGAAGGGGGTCTTGCCACGCACTTCAATCCGATCAAAAGAACGGCCCCGCAAATCAAACAGCCCACGGTCTCGCCAGTAATCGGCGGTGCGGGGCAACGAAGCGAGAAATGCCTCGTCAGCGGTGTAGACTCCATCGGCGCCCACTCGGCGGAAATAGAATTGCGAACCGAGCGGCGTCGGCCCGCCGAGCTGGAAGATGATCGGCTGGTCGGACGTGGTCTCCAACTTCACGGTGATGGCACTGCCTTCGAGACCGAAAGCGCTCAAATTGTTGGTACCGCCGGCGGCGGCTAA
>DLVS01000789.1 GCA_003445095.1 Verrucomicrobiales bacterium | reverse complement strand
CTTGTTTTCGCCTTGGTGGCAATCGTCTTTCTGGTCGCGCTGACCAACCTGTACCGGCAGGAACCAACGCAATGGATTACCCACGCCTTGGTCGTTCTGGGCACCGTGGTCGCTGCTTATGCCTGTTACCAAGCAGTCACAGGCTCAACGTGGGTTCTCGGCGTCCGGCAGCCGCCCCAATACATCCGGCGGGCCAGCGGGACATTCATCAACCCCAATCATCTCGCCGGTTTTTTGAGCCTGTTGTTACCCTTGGCCGTCGCCCAGGTGTTCGTCGGACGTACCCGTCCCTTGGCAAAGATTCTTCACGGATATGCGGCCCTGGTGATGATGGCCGGCGTGGCGGTCTCAATGTCGCGAGGGGGCTGGGTGGCGGCGGGGTTGGGATTGGTGGCTCTTTTCGCTTGGTTGGGTTGGCGCCGGCGCGAGTTGCGAATTCCGGTGGTCGTTGCCCTAGCGGTGATTGTTGCGGGAGGCTACTTCTTTTTCCGGCAATCGGAGAAGGCGCGGGCACGAATCGAGAACATCGCCACCGACGGCAACCAAGATTCAGGAATGGGGCGCGCAGTCTTGTGGAAACCGGCCCTGGCAATGTGGCGCGATCATCATTGGTGGGGGGTGGGCCCCGCTCAATATGACGTTCGTTTTCCGCAATATCGAACCCCCCGAACGCAACTGACGCCCGGGTGGGTTCACAACGAATATCTGAACTTGCTCACTGACTATGGCCTTGTGGGCACGGTGCTGGCGGGACTCACCGTTGCAGCGTTGGTTTTAGGGGTAGTTCGGTCCTTGAAGTACGTGGAGCGAGGCTCTGGAGACTTGGGCAGTCGGAGCAGCAATCGGACGGCATTTTTTCTTGGGGCGAGCGTTGGGCTGGGCGCGCTTGGGGCTCATTGTCTGGTGGATTTCGATCTTCATATCCCTGGAATTGCCGTGACCGCGACCTTGGTGTCGGCGTTGCTGGCGGCGCATATTCGGTTCGCCACCGAACGCTTCTGGTTCACGCTTAAGGCTCCGGGTCGAGGGTTGTTGACCATCGCCGCGGCCGGAGCGTGGTTCTGGATGCTGCCGGTGGCTTTGGCGTTTGGTCGCGAAGCGGCGGCGCTGAATCGCATCGCCCAGGCGCGGGCCGTGACTCCGCAGCTCATCAACGATCTCGAAGTTGCCGCGCGTCAAATGCCCGATAACTCCCGGACGGCCTATGAACTGGGAGAAAACTTGCGGCGACTGAGCTTTCAAGGGGAAGCGGCTTGGCAGGACTACGCGGTCCGAGCTGTTGAATGGCTTCAGCGGGCAGCGCAACTCAATCGTTATGACGCCCGCACACAACTCGCCTTGGGTCAGACCTACCGCTGGCTCAATGACCCAGCGAAGGCGGACGCCGCCTTTGCCCGAGCGTTTCAATTGGGACCGAACGATGTGGTGGTGGCCAACACGCTAGCGTGGTATGCCCTCCAGCAGGGGCACCCTGAGGACGCCCGTAAATTGGCGGAGGACTCCCTGAGTTGGCAGGGATGGAGCAACGAGCTCGCCCAAGAGATTAGGGAACAGGCGCTGCAGCAACTGAAGGCGGCCTCCGCCCAGCCGTGATCGTCTGGGGCCACGAGACCTGAACCACTCGGCGGCATCGTGACGAGCGCGCCGGACGGTAGCTCGGCCGGTGGCCAAAGATTGAACCTCGGCAGCGGAGTGCCCCGTTATCAATCGTTGAGAAAGTATCAGCGGGAAATCCAGCGAGCTCGCCATGGGGAGTGCGGGGGCGAAGCGAAGCGCGACCCCGCTTTGGAGCGACGCGCCACCCGCTCCCAAGGCCCTTCTTCGCTCCCACGCGCGTCCGGCAACTGAAAGCGCCGTCGCCGCTCCGCTCTGCCGGCGCACTCCAAATGAAGCGCGTGAACTTCCGCAACGATTGATTGATACCTGACTTGGGTGAAGGCTTGGGCTTCGACGACGGTCGAGGTAACGTTTTACCGCCGATGCGAACATTGATTACGGGTGGAGCCGGCTTCATTGGGAGTCATCTGGCGGCCGCCTGTGTTCGCCGGGGCCGGGTCCGAGTCTTGGATGATTTGTCCACTGGAGAGGTGGCCCGCCTGGCTGGCCTGAACATTGATTTCCGACACGGCTCGATCACCGATCAGGAAGCCGTCGTGGCCGCCATGATCGGCGTGGATGTCGTGTTTCATTTGGCGGCGTTCGTCAGTGTGCCCGCCTCGGTTGCGGATCCGGCTCGGTGTGCGGAGCTGAACATTGACGGCTTACTGAATGTGCTCACGGCGGCCGGACAGGCCGGGGTCACGCGGTGGGTGTTCGCTAGTTCTTCAGCTGTGTATGGCGACGATCCGACTGTCCCGAAAGTCGAAACAATGACGCCACAACCCTGCAGCCCGTATGCGCAGACTAAGCTCGACGGAGAGCGGCTTGCCGAGCGAGCCGCTTTGGAAGGACGAATCAGCACGGTGACGGCACGATTCTTCAACGTGTTCGGTCCGGGACAACGACCCGAAAGTGCTTATGCGGCCGCCGTGCCGAAGTTCATCACGCGAGCGCTGGCAGGGAAACCGTTGCTCATCCACGGTGACGGGGAACAAACGCGCGATTTCGTGCTTGTGGAGGACGTGGTGCAAGCGTTGCTTCACCTGGCCGAGCGGACCGAACTGAGCGGCGAGTACAATGTGGGTTATGGCCAAGCGACGACCATTCAGAGGCTCGGGGAAGAGATTGTTCGACTGACGGACTCCCGCTCGCTGATCGAGCACGGACCGGAGCGTCCCGGCGACATCCGGCATTCGGTGGCTTCGACGGAGAAGCTGCGCGCTACCGGGTGGCGCCCCCAGCACACGTTAGAATCGGGCCTGGCGCAAACGATTGCATCGTATCGGAGGTAGGACTGGGCCGCCTGCACGTCCGAAATTGGACGTTCATTGGGACCGTTCCCCTCGTAGGTGGGTGGGGAGGCGCTATCGCCATCCGAAGCGTATGTTCGGGCGACGGGATAAAAAATGTCTGAGCCTGGTAACCTCGCCTCGAACCTTCCTGGGCCGGCCTGCCATCGCCCGCCAGCGGACGACGCTCGATCGGCGTGAACGCCGCGCTCGTCCTTCATTCGTCGAATCCGATACTTGACCGGCCACCCTGCGCCTACCTAGTTTCCGCGCTCTTTGCTCGTCGCGGAAAACGAAACCGCGGGGGCATGGGGATGGCGGTTGAAAGGAAAGCATTGTGAACGTCTCTGTTGAAAATCTAGGTCCGTGTAAAAAGCTCCTCCGTGTCGAAGTGGCTTCCGAGCAAGTGGATGCCGCCTTCGATGAGATGATTGGCAAATACCAACGCCTCGCTCAGCTCCCGGGATTTCGAGCGGGCAAAGCGCCCAAACATCTGGTCGTGAAAAATTTCGACTCCCAAATCAAGGAGGAGACACGGCGCACCCTCTTCGAAAAGTCTTACCGCGATGCGACGGCCGAACAAAAGTTGCGAGTCATCGCGACGATCGGCGTCGAAGAGCAATCCTTCGGCCGTGGCCAACCGTTCGGTTACACCGCCACGCTAGAGCATGCCCCAGAATTCGAATTACCCGTCTACAAAGGACTCACCGCCCAACGAGTGACGGCCGTCGTCACCGATGCCGATGTCGAACGCGCGCTCAATATCCTCCGGGAGCAACACGTGAAATACAACGATGTGTCGCGGCCCAGCCAAACCGGCGACATCGTGGTGGTCAATTACACGGGAACTAGCGAGGGTAAGCCGCTCACCGAATTCAACCCGACCGCCAAAGGCCTGGCGGAGAAGAAGGGCATGTGGATGTTGATTCAGGAAGGCTCGTTTATTCCCGGGTTTACGGAGCAATTGATCGGCGTCCAGAGCGGCGACTTGCGCACCGTCAAGATCACTTTCCCGCCTGACTTTGTGATCTCGGAATTGGTGGGCAAAGAGGGTGAGTTCGCGGTCGAGATCACGGGCGTGAAAGAAAAAGTATTGCCCGAGGTCGGGGAAGATTTTGCCAAAGAATTCAACGCCTCCTCGTTGGAGGAGTTGACGCAAGGCATCCGACGCGACCTGCAGAATGAACAGGATTTCCGGACCAAGCGCGCAGTGAGGGATCAGTTACTGAAGCAGCTTCTCTCGCAGGTGCAGTTCGATTTGCCCGAGAGTGTCGTGTCCAGTGAAACGCGCCAGCTCGTGTACAATATCGTCAATGAAAACCAACAGCGGGGTATTGCGCCCGACGTGATTGAGGCCAACAAGCAGGAGATCTTTCAAAAGGCCCAAATCAGCGCGCAAGATCGAGTCAAAGCAGCCTTTGTGTTAAACCGCATTGCGGAAGCGGAAAAGATTGGAGTCAGTGAGAAAGAAGTGACTCAGCGAGTGCTGCTGCTGGCGCAGCAGAACAACCAGAGTCCGGACAAAATGGTGAAGATTCTTCAAGAACGGAACGCGTTTCCGGAGATTCAACAGGACATTCTCACGGGCAAGGTCCTTGATTGGCTCGAGTTGAATTCCCGAATCGAAGATGCTCCGGCCTCGACGCAACCGGCGACGACGTAGAACCGGGCAGCCGGAGGCGCTGGCTTCCAAATTCAGCTTAAGTGCGGGATGCTCCGGCGTACTCCGTTGGACTTTATCGCCCGCGACTTAATGCCACCATGACGCAGAAACCCATCCGTTGGGGAATTCTCGGCACCGCCAACATCGCCCGGAAGAACTGGCACGCGATTCATAATGCCGGAAACTCAGTTCTCACCGCAGTAGCCAGCCGAACTCTGGCCCGGTGCCAGCAGTTCATTGCCGACTGCCAGGCGAGTGTGCCGCTGGCCACGCCCCCGCAGGCCTACGGCAGTTATGAGGGGCTGCTCTCTTCAACCGATGTGGATGCGGTTTACATCCCGTTGCCCACTGGCGTGCGCAAAGAGTGGGTCATTCGCGCGGCCGCGGCCGGCAAACATGTCGTCTGTGAAAAGCCCTGCGCCGTGTCGCTTGCGGATCTCGACGAAATGCTCGCGGCTTGTCGGCGACACCGAGTTCAATTCATGGACGGAGTGATGTTCGTCCATGGTCTCCGACTGCAACGCGTGCACCAATTGCTCGAGCAAGGTGACGCGATCGGCGACGTCCGGCGGGTCGCCTCGCAATTCAGCTTCCGAGCGGGCGCGGAATTTCTGGCGGCAAACATGCGCGCTCACAGCTCGTGGGAACCTCACGGGTGCCTCGGCGACTTAGGCTGGTACTCGCTGGCCTTCACCCTTGAAGTCCTCCAGGGCCGAATGCCCCGGCAGGTTACGGGGCGGGTTCTCTCACGCTTCGGCCATCCCGCTAGCCCTCAGCCAGTGGCGGCCGAATTCTCAGGCGAACTCCTCTTTGAGAACGGCGTTTCCTCGGCGTTCTATTGCTCGTTTCTGACCGAGAACCAGCAATGGGCCAATGTCAGCGGCACTCGTGGGCACTTGCACCTCGCCGACTTTGTGTTGCCTTTCAGCGGCGACGAAACCGCGTTCGAGGTCAATCAACCGGAGTTTCGGGTGGAGGGCTGTCATTTCATCATGGAGACACGCCCTCGACGGATTACGGTGTCCGAATCCAGCAACAATCATCCCTCGGCGCAGGAGACCAACCTCTTTCGAAACTTCGCGGACCAGATTGCTTCAGGAACCTTAAAGCAAGCGTGGCCGGAACGCGCCCGGAGGACTCAAATCCTTCTCGACGCGTGCCTGGAGTCAGCCACCCAAGACAGTCGCCCGGTGACGCTGCCAGCCCACTCCTCAGCCCGCTAGCCGGGCGATTCATGGGCCGGCAAGGGGCTGACGGTTCGGAGTCCTGGCTTTAGCCGGAAATCCCGGCCGCCGGATTGCGGATACGCCGCTCGAATCGTTCCCCGGCGGAAAAACCTGGTCGCGACCAGAAGCGACTCGCGACAGATGCCCTGCCTCTAGGATTGGAAAAGAACAAATCTCTCCAGCGGGAAGCACAGGGCTCACAGGGCTCACAGGGCTCACAGGGCTCACAGGGCTCACAGGGCTCACAGGGCTCACAGGGCTCACCAGTCGATTCAAATGGTCTTGACTCACGTCCACTTCTTGCAGGTTTCTCCAACCGATGAACTGGGCTGATTTGAGTCGCAGAACAACGTAACGATGACTTTACCCGAACCCGATGGCCACGATCGCCGTGTGTTGATGATCGTCAACCCGCAGGCAGCCGGTGGGCGAGGGCGCAAGTTGTGGGGGCGATTGCAACCACGGTTGGCGGAGTTGGCGGGCCGCCGTTTCGATGTGCTCTTGACTACTCGCTCGCGAGAGGCAACGGAACTCTCCGAAGCGGCTGCTCCCAACTACGACACGCTCGTTGCCGTCGGCGGAGATGGCACAGTCAACGAAGTGCTGAATGGTCTGCTTCGTTCTGGGAGCAATCGTCCGTCGCTGGCGGTTCTGCCGCTCGGAACCGGAAACGACGTGGCGGCCCAGTTGGGCGTGGCCGAGGAGACCGCCGCCGTACGGACCGCCTTCTCCGGGGACCGTTGGAAGATGGATGTCATCGACGTCGAGTGCCGAGGGATACACGGCGAGACACGACGATTCTCCTCGGTGATGTACGTCGCGTTGGGCATTGCGGGAGCGATGGGGCAACTCACGACACCCTGGATGAAGCGGTGGCTGGGAGCGCGGTGGTGTTATTCGGCGGGATTCGTTCGCGCGCTGGTCCAGCAGCGAGAGGTGCCTATGCGCATCGAAGCGGATGAGCGAGTCTTTCAAGGACCAATGCTGCTGGCCGCCGTGGGCAATGTGGAGGCCATCGGCGGCGGCACGTTCCGGCTATTTCCTGGTGCCGTGTCCGACGACGGTCAGATGGAAGTTAACGTGGTCTCGCACCTGAGCCGTGGGGAGACCTTGCGTTGTTTCGGAAAGGTTCAAACCGGGACACATCCTGCCCATCCGCGAGTTGAGTATTTCCGGGCGAAACGAGTGATGATTGAGTCGGATCCACCGCTTCCCTTGAATTTCGACGGAGAAGTCGGAGGACTGACTCCCGTAACACTGACCTTGCGCGCCAAGGCGTTGCCGGTACTCCGCGCCGAGCGATCTCACGGCGCGACCGGTTGAAGCGGACGGGGCTTTAGTGAACTCAAGATTGTCCCGAGACCTGCGTTGCCCGGGGCGATTCTGGTCGGATAGTCTGGACGTCGTTATGCAAAGCAAAGCTACCACGGTGCAGCAGTATCTCGCGGAGTTGCCTGCGGTCCGCCGCTTAGCAGTCGAAAGTGTTAGAGCGGTCATTCTGAAAAATCTCGATCCGCTGTTCGAAGAGGGGATGCAATATGGAATGATCGGCTACTATGTGCCCCACCGAGTTTATCCGTCGGGATATCACTGTGATCCCAAACAGCCTCTGCCGTTTGCCTGCCTCGCCTCCCAAAAGAACTATATGTCCATTTACCTCGGCTGCATTTATGGACCTTCCGAAAACGAACGATGGTTTCGGAAGGCGTGGGCGCAGACGGGAAAGAGGCTGGATATTGGGAAATCGTGTGTTCGGTTTAGAAAACTTGAGGATCTCGCGCTCAACGTGATTGGCGAAGCGATTCGCCGAGTGCCCGCGCGCGAATTCATCCAGAACTACGAATCGGTGATCAAGGCGACGCTCCACCGACGACCTGCAGGAGACGTCGACACGAAGCGGGCGAAAGGAAAGAAGACCAAAGGAACCGCCAAGACGGCGAAGCAGAAACAAAGGAAATAGGGGAGCTTTTCGACTCGAGCGACGTCGACTCACTCAAGTTCATGAACGTCGTGCAGAACTCCCCGAGGAATACAGACGACCAGCACTTTCAAATCGCCCCAGGCCTTATGCTTAACTCCCCGAGGCACGGATACGACCAAGTTCGGGCGCAGTTCGATTTCTTCGTCGTCTAAACGCATCCGGCCCGTTCCGGCGAGGACGTAATAGAACTCATCAGTTCGTTCATGATAATGCAGTTTCGCGTCGGTGATTTCCAAATGATGGACTTCGGCCGCTGCACCGTCTTTTTCCTCGATCAGTGGACGAATCTGTCCACACGTCTCCGTCCAGGGAGTTATCTCCGCCACGCCGCGGTACAGGTGTTGCCGTTTGGAATTCATGGCACGAAAATGTTCCGAGTGGCGAGTCATGTCGAGCAGCGGGACGACAACGCCCCCAGGCCGCTTCGGACTTCCTCACTGTCCTTGGATCTTTGCCACGTCCCCGACTCGCCGGAGCGCCCAGACCGCGTGCTCGGCGATCAGCGGTTCCGGATCGGTGGCCGCGCGTCTCAGGGCCGGCATGGCCGCCGAGTCGCCGAGATTTCCAAGCGCAATGCAAACATTCCGGAGCAGGCCTCGACGTTTCGTCCGCCAAATCGGAGTGCCAAAAAATCGAGCGCGGAACCGGATCTCGTCCAACTCGAGTAATTCGATCAAGTCGGGGCGCGTGAGTTCCGGTCGCGAGTGCGCGCGCAACGCCGCTCCCGCGCGGGCAAACCGATTCCACGGACAAATCGCCAGGCAATCGTCACAGCCGAAGATTCGATTGCCAATCAACGGACGAAGATCTTCTGGAATGCTGCCGCGGTGCTCAATGGTTAGGTAGGAAATGCACCGACGCGCATCGAGCGTGAATGGGGACGGCAAAGCGTCGGTTGGGCAGGCGCTCAGGCAGCGCGTGCATGACCCGCAGTGATTGCGTTCGGGAGGGTCGGGAATGAGCGCGAGCGTGGTCAGGACTTCTCCGAGGAGGAACCAGTTGCCGAGTTCGCGGGAAATCAGTCCAGTGTGTTTGCCCACGAATCCCAGGCCCGCCCGCTGACCCAAATCTCGCTCGAGGATGGGGCCGGTGTCGGAATATCCGAGTGATCGCGTGTGTGGGGCGCCCTCTTGATCGAGAAAATCCGCGAGCGCCCGAAGCTTGGGTTTAAGAATCTCGTGATAGTCGTCAAAACAGGCGTAACGCGCGACGACACCCGTTGACCGGTTTCTTTGATTTCGGGGAGTGTCACTGGGAACCACCCCGGAATAGCTGGCCGCGACGATGACGACGCTCCGCGCGCCCGGGAGAACGCGTTGCGGATCGACCCGCTTCTCCGCGTTGCGTGCCAACCAGTGCATCTCGGCGTGTCGCCCCTCGGCCAACGCTTCCCGAAATCGCGGTGCGCTGTCGGGTGGATCGGCCGTGGTGATCCGACAGGCGTCGAATTCCAGTTCGATAGCCCGCCGGCGAACCGCCTCAGTCAGCTCGCGCGACGCCATGCTGAGAGAGGGTGCTGCGGTGTCCACCTGGAAAAGCAGTCACGATTTGGCGGGCCGACTCGATGGGCGCCCGGAAATCCACGCCGATCAGTAGATCTGCCTGGCGGTACACCGGACCGCGCTGGGCCAGCAAGTCGGTAATGCGTGCCATCGGATCAGCAGTATGCAGCAGGGGCCGGTGCGACTGGTGGCGGACTCGTTGATAGATGGTGTCCACGGAGGCCCACAGGCAGACGATAAAGGCGTGCCGCTGCAGGCTGCTGAAGTTCGTGGGATTCATCGGCAATCCGCCTCCCGTCGCGATCACTTTGCCGCGCGAAGATTCGAGTTCGCGGACGAGGGCAGACTCCGCGAGGCGGAAGGCCGCTTCGCCTTCGGTGGCAAAGATTTCTGCCACGCGACGTCCCGCGCGTTCTTCGATGACCTTGTCGGTATCCACCAAGTCGAAGTGAAGTAGGCTGGCCACCAAGGCGCCGACCGTGGACTTTCCAACGCCCATAAACCCAATCAGAGCGATGTTGTGGAACGGACGGCTAGGCGTCATGCGCGGTTGATAGCCGCATGAAGGCTCGCGAGGAATTCGAATCGTCACGTCGCTGGCACAAACCGCTGGGCGAGGAGGGAGGCGACAAAGCAACCGAGGAAGACTGCGGAACCCGTCCAGGGCGGCAAAACGGCGAGCCAATCCACCAAACAGATTCCGGCGAGCAGCCCGGAGACGGTCAGGCCGAGATTTCGTCCGCCTTCAACCAGCGTGTGACGAAGACACCACACCGCCCACGCCGCCACGAGAAAACCAACGCCGAGGCCGTAAAGCCGCCAGGGTCCGTTGTTGGACAGCGCTGCAAAGAACAACGGCAAGGCTAGGACCAAGAGCGGCCAGCGTTGAAAGCGCCCCGTGGTACTTTCGCGTTTGGCGACATAGCTCAAGCCGACGATCCAGCCTGCGAGGGCGATTCCGGACCAAATGGAGCGGCCAGTGACTCCCTGTTCCGCAGCTGACGAAGCGAGCGGGTAAAGCAGGAATCGGCAGGCCGCCATCAGGAGCGGAGACAACGCCAGGGCCTTGTGAAGAGCGTCGTAAAGAACAATTGCCCCAACTAAGAAGGCCGCGAAGATGGCAGTGATCCAACCCAGGCTGATGAGCAATACGGCGCCCGCGGCCAGCAACGAGGCGCCAATTTGCCACACGCGATCCTCGCGAATCAAACCGGCGGGGATAGGACGTTCGCGGCGGTACTGACGGTCGAACTCTGCGTCGAACGCGTCATTGAGATACATTCCGCCTACGTACAACAGTGACGCGCCCACGCATAGTCGGACGATATCCCAAGTTGGGCCGCCTCCTCCAAGCCACCATCCCGCCAGGCAATTGGTCCAGACGGTCGGCAAATTGGAAGCGCGGCCGAGCACGAACAGCGTGCGCCAGGCGGGAGAAGTTGGCGGCGACATCGAAGGAACCGAGGTTAACCTGAGTTCAACTCAACTCGATCCCAACCGGACAGTGGTCTGATCCGGGGATTGCTGATCGAATGAAGGCGGACTTCAAACGCGGGCGCAAAGCCGCGCTAATGAGAAAATAGTCGATGCGCCAACCCACGTTGCGCGAGCGCGCTCCTGCCATGGGACTCCACCAAGTGTAGTGCCCGCCGGCTTTTTCGAACTCGCGGAACGTGTCCACAAATCCGGCTTTCACCAGGGCCGAAAAGCCAGCGCGTTCCTCCGGGGTGAATCCGTGGTTCTTTACGTTCGACTTCGGGTTGGCCAGGTCCAACTCCGTGTGAGCGACGTTCAAGTCGCCGCAGAAGATCACCGGTTTCTTTTTCTCCAGTCGCTTGAGATAACTGCGGAAATCCACATCCCACTGTTGGCGATAGGCCAGGCGGGTTAGCTCACGCTGGGAGTTCGGGACATAAACGTTGACCAGGTAGAACTCGGGGAACTCCGCGGTCAGCACGCGCCCTTCCTGATC
The DNA here is from genome assembly GCA_003445095.1 of Verrucomicrobiales bacterium. Classification (GTDB taxonomy): domain Bacteria; phylum Verrucomicrobiota; class Verrucomicrobiia; order Limisphaerales; family UBA9464; genus UBA9464. Next base: position 7,234 of record DLVS01000789.1, on the reverse strand, counting down.
GTGCTCCTCCCGCCTGATTCCCGAGCTGACTTTGAGCGGACGATGCCGAGTAAAAATCGCGGTACCCGAGTAGCCCTTCTTCTTCGCGGCGCAATTCCAGAACGTCGTGTAGTGGGCCGGCCACAGTTGTTCTACTTCATCGGGCGTACATTTGGTTTCCTGAAGGCAGAGAACGTCCGGCTGCTCTTGGTCGAGAAATTCCAGGAAGTTTTTGCGGAGGACGGCACGCAGCCCATTGACGTTCCAAGAGACGAGCTTCACGCGGCGAGGGTGAGCGAAGCGGCGGATTGATTCCAGAGTTGTCGTTGTCTCTGCCAGCACTGAATTCTATGCAGTCAAGTCCCGAGGTCAGTGAGACAAACTTTAGTCTTAAGTTTGCCGGTTTCACGGTCGTCGGTTGGTTAATGACAGAAAGCCGCCGCTCCTTATGCTCGGCTTTATGAATGACCCCGACGCAGGCTCCCCAAGCCCTACCCCGTTTCTTCGCTCGGCCGATTTCCGCGTTATTCATCCCTTCGAATTCGATTCAAAAGTTCAGGGATCGCCGGCGAGCGCTTTCGCCGGAATAACGGCCGCGTTGCTCTCGGCCCAAATGGACGGCGTCGCCATGTGGGAAGCACCAGGGCTGCGCAACCCGGCAGTCGCGGGAGCCCCTGTGGTGCCGGAACTCTATTATGAGGAATTGCTCCCGGCCGTCCGCCGCTTTCTGTTCGGCGGGAAATCTGATGGAACCGTCTATATCCGCCTATCACGTCCGCTCGTAACCACAGTCTTCAGGAATGGGTTGGATGTCTGGTTATCCGAAGGAAAGGATGGCCGCGTCGTTGGACCACCTTCGGGTCCTCCGAGCGCTCGTTTGCTCCCCGAGGCGGCGGTTGAACTTTTCTTGTTAAGCTCGGGTATCGGCGTCCTCTCGGTTCAGATTGGAATCGAAGCCAACGCCCGAAATCCCTTGTCCTTAGATCGGGTCCAAGAGCTGAACTACCGGTTGGCTCAACGACGTCATAAGGAATGTCCGATCTTCGCCATCCCCCATCCTCGGCTCTCCGGCCGGTTAGTCGGGAGCCAGCTAGAGGACGCGGTGGCCAAGGCCGGTGAGCCGCCGCGGGCGGACCTGCCCCTCGAACAGCGTCTGGGCCGACCCGGAGGGCTCTTCACCCTCGAGGAATGGAAAGACGTTTTGCTATCGCCCCTCGAGTCGGAGGCTCAACTCCGCGATGCTCAGGGGCAGTTCTCCCTCTACTCCGTCGTCACCTTCGGGCATCAGACGAGCTGGGAGACCTCAGAAACTCGGGCGCCCTTGGCCCATTTTCTCTCGGGAATGGCCCAAGCGGAGGAAGAAGATCACGCCGGCAGCCTGCCTCGAGAGATCAGCGTGCCCAATGAACTCCTCAACTCCCGCCACTGGGCGGCGGCCGGAAGTTTGGCGGCGGCGCACCTGATCTGCGACCAATGGCCAACGGACGGGCGTGGTCACCCACAGCGCTACGATGGACTAAGGGGGCCCACCGTTCTCCATCGGTACTTCATTCTCTGGCTGCTGGCTCAGCTTCAGCGCTTGCATTTTCTCCGGTCGGTGAACGACGTGGCCGCGGTCGCGCAGGCTTCCATGAGCAGCTCCAGCACGCCTCAAGCTCAAGGGATTCGCGAACTGCGCGTTCGCCTCCTTGAGTTCCAGGCCAAAGCATATCAGCACGAAGTGAGCGTGCGCGCGGTCCATAATCGCTATTACCGCTTGGCTCAGCAGGGCCTGCAGATCGAACCCCTCTTTGACCGCGTGCACCATGCGGTTGAAAACTTGGACTCCGTCCTAGAATCGCGAGGTCAGACCGAAATTGCCCTTGGTCAATCCACTTTGCTTGGCGAGATCCGGAGATTGACGGCGGAGCAGGAGCAAAGTTCTCGATCGCTGGTGGACATCTCGAAGGAAGTGAAGGCGAATGTGGAAACCATCCAAAAGATCCAGACCAAGATCGAATACGTCGAAATCTTCCTTGTGGCCGTCTATGCCGTAGAACTGATCGCCCATCTTGGTCATGCGTTCGGATTCAACAACGACTACGTCGGCTGGTCAATTTTGGTGGGCAGCACGGTCGCGGCGGCATTAGCCGCGTGGCGCCTTCTTTCTGGCCAACCCCATCTTCCCAGAGGAAGAACCGTTCTTCTGGTCCTCATTCCGATCGTGCTGCTGCTGGCGTTGTACCTAATCAGCGGTTGGGTGTGGGCCCGCCATGGTAAACGCGACGTTGCTGCGACCAGCCCTCCCGCCGCGGCTGAATCCAATTCGCAACACCCATAGGTATGGACCCCGACGTAGATGACCTTATCGCCACAGCCCGATCGTGGGTAAACCGATCCGCGGCTGAAATGGAGCGGCAAGACTTTCGAACCGCTGGCGATTCTTCCAGTGCCGTGATCGAGATTCTCCATCACCTGCTTTACCAGCAGGGACGAGAAGACCTGGCGAACGACTTGGCCAGCCCGCCAGTGAACAAGGGCGCGCTGCTCAACTTTGGCCGGCTGGGCGCAGGGCGCGAAACTCTTGTAGGCGATGCGTCCGTGGGTCCGTTGGGCTTCATTCTTCGCGCTTGCCTGGCACCGGTCGAGGAATAGTCTTTTTAAGAATATTAAACCCAAAGTTGATCCCTATGTGCCGACTAAACTGGTGGCCAGCCATCGTCCTCGTGGTTGCCCAACCCATCGAGTTTGGATCTTTTGCGCAAGATTCTGAGTCAACGCCGCGCAAGAAAGTCACGCTCACCGAATTGCTGCAGCCCTCCAGCGTCGGCCGTCCATCTGCGGCCGTTCAGCAGGCGTGGGAGACGTTAATGACCGCAACGGAGAGCGGCGATCCGGACGCTATTCGCGCCGCGGCGAGCACATTCCTGGCGATCAAGGAACCGAAAGAGGCGTATCAAGATCCTTTTGGGCAACTGACGTTGGACGCTTTGAGGCAAAAGGCCGATGAAGAGGCAATCATCGCGGCTCCAAGGGATCGGCTGGCCAAGCTCGATGGGTTGATCGCAAAGGCCGACGAGGCCGTTCAAAAGGCCAACGACGAGAAGAATAAACCCAAGGGCTTCTTTAAGAATATTGGAAAGGGAATCACGGGCGCTCTTGGAAACGCCGTTAGCGGCAAGAAAACGGGTTCGAACGATAACGCTTCCACGAACCAGCCGTTACTTGAGGTCGATCCGGCGATTTTTTCCGACCTCGTGTTCGAGGACCCGATAAAAGTCAAAGGGGAGCTCGAAGCTGCACGGCCCGAGGCATCACAGAAGCTTCAACAGGCCCGAGCCCAGGCGTCCGATTCGAGAGCTGCTTTCCGTCGACGGACGGACGAGTTTCTCACGGTGTTGGAAAAGGCGCCCTACGATCGAGGGGTAATTGCACTTTCACGAACGTATTCGAAATCGGTGGAAGACGACGCCAATTTTCTTTCTCGCGCCAATGAAGCCCAACGGCGAGGTGCGGCGGCCGGCAGTGCGAAGGTGTGGGTTTTGGAGAAGTATCAGAAAAAACAATTGGAAGAATTGCTGACGGAGGAGCGCTACCTGGACTCAAACAAAGCGCTGGCGGAGATCCGCGAGGCATTAGAGGTAGAGCTGAAGAGCCCTGAACGGGAAGCGGCTGTCCAACTGCTGACGATCCCTGAAGGTCACGTCCGGCGTGGTCGTGAAGAAGCAGAGAAGAATCTTCAGGCCATCCGACAGATGATGAAGAGAGAACCGACTCGTGCTCTCGCGATGCTTACGAGCTATGGCATGAGGTATCCGGATGCCCCGAAAAATGAAATCCAGATTCTGGAGCAAGAAATTGCGGTGGCCCGCGATCAGTTCCTAAAAGACAGATACGAAGAGCAAATTGAGCGCTGCACCACAACGCTGCGGGGAGACATTGAACAGGGCCGCGAATGCTTTCGCTTGCTGATCGAAAAGACAGCCGACCCGGTCGAGAAAGCATTCCTCAGATCGACCGTCAAAAAGGTCATCGGAGATATGGCGGAGGCGGAATTAAGCAAGGTGAGAGACGAGATCGATCAGGCGTTGGGCTACTTGGGGCAGGAGACGACTCGGACTATCAAGAAGGGGCGGTGGTTTACCAAAGAAGAAATAAGAACGATTGGCCGCGAAAATCTTGTCGACGCGCGCAGTTCGCTCGTCGGGGCTCTTAAGCGACTCCAAACTCTCCGCTTGCTCGTCGATAAGGATCCGGTGCTCCAAGCGGAGATGGAGGGTTTGACGAACAAGTGCGATAGCGCCGTGGCCACGATTGATTCTGCTCAACAAGACCAAGACAAGCGGCGCCAAATGAGGATGCTGCTGGGTGGTGGGGCGACGGTGGCGATCCTCGCGGTCGGCGCCATGGCCCTCAAGCGGAAGAAATCCAACACGAAGCCCGGGTAATGTCCGCCTGTCTTCACCCGAGCCTATCACCATGGGCCAGACATTGGAGCACAACCTAGAGGCGCTGTATCGGCAGTTGGCTTCCTTGACTCGCCAAGTTGACGAGTTGCGCCGGGTAGTGGCCGAGGCGGAGCACGATTCGCCGACGGCCCGGTGTGTTGCCCTGCGAAAGGTTCTTCAAGAGGTATTATATGACGTTCATTTTCGCCGCTTCGGCAAACGCCCGGGTTCCGGGGACACTCTGGAACAACTCCAAATCAGGTTGCTTAAGGAGGGAAGTTTCCCGGAGGACCTGAGATCCAAGGCGAACCTGGTTCGAGAACTCGGAAACGATGGCGCTCATATGACAACGCCCCGCGGCAAGAATGATGTGGCGCTTTCGCTCGGGGCGTTGTTGCCGGTCTTGGAGTGGTATTTCCGCCAGCACCGACCGGAGATGGCGATCAGCGAACAGGGGTCTGTGAATCGCGAGTCCGCAAGAATTGATGAATCTGTTTCGGCCGCGGACCCGCCCGCTCCGTTTCCAACGCGCCCCAAACAGAAACTGTGGCTGGCCGTGGGGTTTGGTGTGTTGGTGCTGGTCGCGGCCGCTTGGTCCTACTACCGGGCTCAGCCACCGAAAACCGCGAACATTGCTGAGATGGTTGATTTCGCGACCTCCGTGGAAAAGGCGATGGCCTTGCCCGGTAATGTTGAAACTGTTCAGACCGTTTTTGCGGACTGGCAGCGGCGAGCACACCAACTCCCAGCGACCGAGCTTCGTGGGCAGTTGCTCGCCGAAATCGAGGCGGCGCGGGAGGCGGCTCGGTTGAGGACCCTTGCTGCCGTCAATGAACACTTACGAACGATCCAGAGGCTCCTCGAAACGCAGACGAGACAGTGACCGATGATTATTGAGGATGGAAAAGCTCGCCTGGTTTAACGCCGCGTGCCGGGTGGGGCGTAGTTCTTGCCCGCGTCATCGAGCACCAATACCCAATCGAGCATTTCTCCAGGATTCGGCGGATTGAATTCACGTTCTCCTGAGTTTGGAAATTCCCCGACAGCTGTGGCCTCGCCCGTGCGCGGATTGAACCACCAAGCTTTCACCTTTGGCCCCGAAATCTTGTCCATCCGCACTTTGAATTTGCGTCCCACCGGCGCGTACACCATGGCATAAGTGCCGTCGGTGTCCCGTGTCCCGGCGAAGTAATAGCGCCCCGCGCCAGGCACCGACGTCGCCACGCGATCCGTCACCACGATATCCGGGTCAGGTACGCGCGTGAGGAACGGCCGTGATTCGAGCAACCAGCGCGCATACTGCATTTCACCGGCGCCCGGCTGCTGAATCGCCTCCGACCACGGCATCAAGGGGTCGTTGATCGGTGCGCGTCCGGGCGCCCACATCTGCCAAACGGAATGATGCCCATACGTGTGACCAAACGCGCCGTTGAACAAATCCCAGTACAGCGGCCGTCGGACATCCGACGAAATCGAGTGCCCGAGTGTTTTCGCATTGAAGGACACCGGGTGATCTTCGTAAATCGGTTCGCCATCCAGGACCGGCTTCACCGGAGTGCGATCATAGTCGGCGCGGGTTTGCGAATACCGATCGGTGAAATCGGGAACGTGGCCGTTCTGTCTCATATTAAAGTCCAGCCAGTCGTCGTCCTGAAACCATTTCGATGAGCCCTGTCCGCCCGGCGGATGGAACGTCATGAGATGCGACCCGCCATCACTTTTGCGGAGTCCGCGAGCCATCGCTCGAATGATCTCCTTTTGTTCGTCGTTCTCGACCGGTCGATCACCGCCCAGAACCCAGACGATGGCTTTGTCGCGGTAACGGCGGCCCAACCACTCGCCATACGTCTCCGCGTTGGTGGCGGTGAACAACGGCGTCCGTTCGTTTGTTCGATCGTGCCAAAAGCGACCCCATGTCGGGAGGAATGCCACCGTGATTCCCAGCTCATTGGCCCGGTTCACGATGAAATCCACGTGATCCCAGTAGTCGTTGTTCGGGCCGTCTTGAACGGATGGCTGAGTTGGATCGAGGTCCACCAACGGCAGGTGGCCGTAAGCGTTGGGCACCGAGTGGCCATCGAGTTCGGCGATGGCGACGGCCTGAACCACGTTGAATCCTTTCTGGGCGCGATCCTTCAGGTATTGATCCGCTTCTTCTCGATTCAGCCGATGGAACAGCTCCCAAGCCGTGTCGCCCAACCAGAAGAACGGTTGCCCGTCACCCGTGACGAGGAAGCGTTTGTTGTCGCTAACCTTGAGTTTCGCGGGAGCGGGAGCGGCCCAGAGCGAGCCACCTCCGCCCAGGCCAAGCCCAAGCAAGAGGCATAAATGGAGAGACTTCATCGCGGAAGGGGACCAACTCATATTCAAGGTTGCTGTAATTGTTCAACGCGGACTGTTCGCAAGATTGCGATGCTGGAGCGAACGTGACTTGGATGAAGGCCGTCCGAATTGAGACAAAATATCTGGCGGGAGCGTCGGAGCGCGGATGGCCACGTCCGCTGCGGTACCCTTTGACTGCGCCAGCAAGACGGCGCCTTGGTTTCGGGGCGTGGAGTGAATTTCGGCCGAGTGAGCGAATAAAGGCGAATCCAAGGCGGAGTCGTATCTCCGCAGTCCATTTGTAAGCTGGACCTCCAAAATCCGGACGCGAATCGGGACCATGAACCGGGTAGGGCTGCTGCGCGGCGGCGGCCCCGCGCCATCAGCGCGGCCTTTTGCGATGACGTGGTGGAAGAATTTGACGCGTCGCTGCGAAAGGCCGGCCCGGAGTTCCGCCCGGGCCGGGGACGGCGCAGCGCGCCATCCCTACCGTTTGAATGGTTCCT
>DLVS01000022.1 GCA_003445095.1 Verrucomicrobiales bacterium | reverse complement strand
ATAGTGTCGGTCCGCGAAAAATTCAGGAAGTAACTCGCCTTCCAGCGATGGGAAGGTGCGACAACCTTTTGTTGCACCTGCCGCAAAAGGTTGTCGAGACCCATAGAGCATGACCCGAGACGTGAGGCCGCCAGAGGTCGAACGGGGATTTGCTGTCGCTCGGTTTTGCCCGATTTTGGTGGAGTGGTTGGCCAGACAACCCGGGGCTGCTGCTCCGAGCCATGCTTCCAAATGCCAGAACTATTATGAAAACATTCCTCTCTCTCTCAACGTTGGTGTGCTTGGGTTTGCTTGCGATGACGCCGCGCGTGCTCGCTGAAGACGGACCGTCCGAGGCTGATCTTTTGGACCTCAAACGCGAAGTCCCCGAAGTGATCGCTTCATTCAAAAAGGCCGACTCCACCTTCGGTTCCTTCATCGACAAGGCCGCGGGTTACGCCGTGTTGCCCAAAATTGCCAAGGGCGGATTTGTCGTGGGCGGCGCCCGCGGAACCGGACTGGTCTACAGCAAGGGCCAGTTGGTTGGCCATGTGACGATGACCCAGGCTACCGTGGGCGCACAGATCGGCGGGCAATCGTTTTCGGAGGTTATCTTCTTCGAGACCGCCGACGCCTTGAAGGAGTTCCAGAAGTCTGGCTTCGCGATGAGCGCTCAGGTGGGTGCCGTAGCTGCAGCCGAAGGCGTCGCCAAGAACGCGAAATACCAACAAGGAGTGGCCGTCATGACCCTCGCGCGGAGCGGCCTGATGGCCGAGGCCAGCGTGGGTGGGCAAAAGTTCACTTATGTTCCGATTAAGTAAGCCACGTCGCCCAGGACGCACTTGAACGAGGCCAACGCAAATAAGCGGCGGGGGAATTCCACGCCGCTCTTTATTTTGACGCGACGTCCCGAACTCAGGGACGCTTGGAGAAGCCCGCAATGCTCAAGGAGAGGTCGATCGTGTCCGCTACTTTGTCCTGCGGCGCGCCTGGATTGATACCATAGTCGCTCCGTTTGATGGTAAAGTTCGTACGCAAGACCAATAGGTCGCCTTGCATTTGGCCGTTACTGCGTGCGCTCAGTTTATCTTTCAGATAGGTGGCGGTAGCTTTGGTGGTCACCTCTTTGGTGACCCCTTTCACGGTTAAGGCGCCAGTGACGTCGGCCGTCGTGGTGTCACCCGAAGTCGTTACGTTGCTGAGGCGTTTCAGCTCGAAGACAATCTCCGGGAACTTGGCGACGTCCATCCATTGTGCCCCGTCGAGGTGTTCCTTCATTAACGGATTGGGCACCTGGAGCGTTTTGGTAGCGACCGTGATTTTTCCTTGCGTCGTCGCGGGGCTAGCTGGATCGAAGGTCACCGTGCCCGAAATACCATTGGCGCTTCCTTGAATCGCTTCGAGGGGCGCGTCGAGTTTGAACACGGCGTTGTTGACTCCTTTCGGGTCCTTGAAATCGAAGGTCAACGGCGCCGCGATGACCGAAGTTGCTAAGGTGGCCAGGCCGAGAATGCTTGCGAGGTTCTTCATGGTTATTGCGCTAGTGAATTGAGTTTATCCAGCTGTCGCCTCCCGAACGAGATCGAGCTCCCGCCCGCCAGAATCCGGCAGCCGTCAATGGGTCGTGCGGATTTCTGCTCGGTCAAGAAATTGGAAACTGACCCGAAGAGATCACCTCCCCGCGAGGACTTGGTCGATCCGCTCACGCAGCTCGGCGGTGATCGAGACCGGAGGTCGTTCCCCGTTGATGATGGGGAACCCATAAGTCTTTTGGAGGCGCCTGAAGGTGGCGCGCATGGCCTCCTGGTACTTCAAGAAACTATCGAACATGTCCCGGGACAATCCGAGGTCCATGCCGCTTTCCCAATAATCGAGCGCCTGATTCTTGGCGAACACGCGTTGCACCAACTGCTCCGGCGAGACTTCTAGGTAAAAAACGGCATCAGGGATCAGGGCGATGCCATAAACGTTCCGCAGCCAACTTTCGTCCATGCCACGGACCAAGTCTCGCGCCATGAGGGTGTAGATATAACGGTCGGCGAGAACGACGACTCCCGCTCGCAGGGCCGGGAGGATAGCGTGCTCCAGTTGGTCGGCGAAATCGGTGGCGTAAAACAGCGACAGCGTGGTTCGCGAAAGAATGTTTCCCTGCTGCGCTTCTTCAAGCTGCTCGCTGACCAGAGTCGACCGTTTGAGTCCGACTTGCAGCGTCGCGTGCCCCGTGCCCTCGAGCCATTCGGCCAACTGCGAGATTTGGGTCGAGCGGCCCGAACCGTCGGCGCCTTCGATGACGATCAATTTGCCCGTTAACTTGGCCAAATCGACCCCGGGCAACCCGCGACCGAAAAACCGCTTCGGCGTGATCTCCGGTACCACGACGCGGGTGTGGGCACGGGACGAAGCAATCGAGGCTGGGCGCGAACGTTGGGCGGCGCGGGAAGGCATGGGATTAGGCAACCGCCGGCGCCAGGTAATCGCTCAGTTTGATCTTGGACGTCTCCAAACGGCGGACCACGTCCTGCTGCGCTTCGATCCGTTCATTGGCGTCAATGATCGTGAAACTGAACTCAGTACTCATGGCGAGGTATTGTTCGAAAATCTGCCCCTGGAACAGCCGGAAACTCTCGTACGGATCGGGCGAGAGGTTGAGGTCCATGCCGGCTTCGTGAAATTTCAGGACGGGACGGTTATCGAGGATTCGAGTGAGCGACACCTCCAAGCGTGCTTTGAACAAGAAGGTCAGGTCCGGTAATGCCGCGTAGCTGTACACGCCTCGCACCCAATCCGGCGGCACGCCCCGAACCACGTCGCGCGCAAACGCCGTAAACACGTATCGGTCGCAGAGGACGACATAACCCGCTTTCAGTAGAGGAACCAATTGGCGTTCGTAGCGATCGGCGAAGTCGGTCGCGTGGATCAAGCTGAAGGTGGTCGCCGTGAGCAAATTCTCTTTTTTCCCGCGGCTGGTCGCGCTCTTCACCAGGGCCGACGAATTCCATTCGGAAAAGAACACTTTGCAGCCCTGCTGTTCGAGCCACTTCTGCAGCAGGTGCACTTGAGTCGACTTGCCCGAACCATCCAGGCCTTCGACGGCAATTAGCCGACCGGGAAAGCCCAACTCGGCAAACGTGCGGTTCATCGGAGGCCAAACCTAGGAACCTTGTCGGCGAACACAAAGAGAATTCCAGTCGGCCGGAGAGTTGGCCTGCTCGGAAATATAACGGCGCCAGCGTCGGCGCGCACTTGCGTTGATCCTGTTTTCAGCCGGCAGCCCCGGAGGACTGATTCCGGGGTTCGCCTTTGAGTAGCGCCAGTGCGTAGTCCCGGTTCAATCGGGCAATGAAGTCGAGCGAGATTTCTTTGGGACAAACCGCTTCGCAAGATCCCGTGACCGTGCAGCCCCCAAAGCCTTCTTCGTCCATCTGCTCCACCATGGCCGTTACCCGGCGAAAGCGCTCGGGTTGACCCTGGGGCAACAGGCCGAGGTGTGACACCTTAGCGGCCACAAACAGCATGGCGCTGGCATTCTTGCACGCGGCCACACAGGCGCCACAGCCGATGCATTGCGCCGCATCCATCGCGAGGTCGGCATCCTCCTTGGGAACGAGGATAGCGTTGGCGTCGGGCGCCGCGCCCGTGCGAATCGAAATGAACCCGCCGGCGTGCTGAATGCGGTCAAAGGACTTCCGGTCGCACACCAAGTCTTTGATGATCGGGAACGGGCGGGCACGCCAAGGCTCGAGGACGATCTCATCACCGTCGCGGAAGCTGCGCATGTACGTCTGACACGTGGCGACTCCTCGGTGCGGACCGTGGGGCTTGCCGTCAATGACAAGCGAACAGGTACCGCAAATTCCCTCGCGACAATCGTGATCGAACGCGATGGGCTCTTCACCTCGGTTGGCGAGCTCCTCGTTGACGACGTCCAACATCTCCAGGAGCGACATGTTGGGATTGATTTCGGGCGTGGAGTAGGTCTTGAACTCGCCCGCGGAGTTCGCGTTCTTCTGGCGCCAGACTTTCAGAGTCACCTTCATGATATTGGGATTCTCAACTTGCGACGTGGGCCCGGCTACGTGGTTTGGCGGGAGCACGAGATGTGTGAAAACCGATCTCGCGACGAATTGCTGGAGAGGGGGATTCGGCAGTGCTCATGAGCTCGCGGATAGCATCGAATACCGCCTTGAATTGGCCATCATATTTCGCCTCCAACGCGTCCAATCGTCGGGCCAGCCCGGTATTCGAAGCGAGCATTCGCCTGAGCTGCACAAAGGTTCGCATGATGGCGATATTGACCTCAACAGCTGACGGGCTGCGCAAAACGCTGGAGAGCATGGCCACCCCTTGCTCAGTGAAGGCGTAGGGCCGATAACTCAACCCGCGGTGCTTCCGCGAACTGGTCACAATTTGGGATGAGTTCGGTCCTGCAGTGTCCACGGACCGCAAGACCTGAAGCGATTCTTCAGCCGAAAGACGGAACATGAAGTCGTTCGGAAACCGGTTCCGATTGCGCTTCACCGCTTGATTGAGGCTTCGCGCTTCGACTTCGTACAATTCGGCGAGATGGAAATCCAGCAGCACCTTATGCCCCCGGAAGAGCAGGATACGGCGCTCGATGCGTTCAACGGGTACGATTTCAGCCCCGGTGCTCATCGCGGCTTGGCACAACAAAACTCGTCCACGGCCCTCATTTGTAACTTCGAGTACTCATCTTGACCTCCTCGTAAACGAGCGGCTCTTGGTGCAACGTTGGCAGCCGGTTTGCACCGGCGTATTCCCAAGCAGCCACAAACGCGAACTGGTCGTCGCGCCGTTTGACGTCGCCCGGATTGACCAATCCTTGCTGAACCTCCGGGTCGGCCTTGGTGTATTGATACTCTTCACGAAAATGGCCACCACAGCTCTCTTCTCGCATGAGGGCGTCGCGACACATCAGTTCTCCAAGTTCGATGAAGTCGCCGACGCGTCCGGCCTTTTCCAGGGACTGGTTCCATTCCCCAGACTCACCGCTGACCTTGAGATTCGTCCGATACTCCTCGCGCAGGTTGCCTAGCAGTTGAATAGCTTTCTCGAGACCGGCGCGATTACGAGCCATGCCGCAGTATTCCCACATGATCTTGCCCAAGTCCTTGTGGAAATGATCCGGCGTTCGCCTGCCGGTGAGCGCCATCATTCGCTTCACCTCCGCTTGAACCGACGCTTCCACTTCGCGAAAGGCCGGGGAATCGGGTGTCGGACGCTGCGCTGGTTTTTGAGTCGCGAGATAGTTTGAAATCGTCGAAGGCAAAACAAAGTAGCCGTCGGCCAGTCCCTGCATGAGGGCTGATGCCCCCAAGCGATTGGCGCCGTGATCGGAGAAGTTGGCTTCGCCGAGGACGAACAAACCTGGGACGTTGCTCATCAAGCCGTAATCCACCCACAGGCCGCCCATCGTGTAGTGAACTGCCGGATAAATTCGCATCGGCGCTTGGTACGCGTCCTCGTTGGTGATCTCGTGATACATGGCGAAGAGATTGCCATATCGCTCGCGTATTTTCGCTTCGCCCAGTCGCTGAATCGAATCCGCGAAGTCGAGATAAACCCCTAGGCCGGTCGAGCCGATGCCACGTCCCTCGTCGCATTGATATTTGGCGGCCCGGCTCGCGACGTCACGGGGGGCGAGGTTACCGAACGCGCCGTACATGCGCTCCAGATAGTAGTCGCGATCTTCCTCCGGGATCTCCGCCGGCTTCTTCGCGCAGTCCTCCTTTCGCTTGGGCACCCAAATGCGTCCGTCATTGCGCAGCGATTCCGACATCAAGGTGAGCTTGGATTGATAGTCGCCGCTGACCGGGATGCACGTCGGGTGGATTTGCGTGTAACACGGATTGGCCATGCACGCGCCGCGTTTGTAGGCACGCCAAATGGCCGTGGCATTCGAACCGCGGGCGTAGGTCGAGAGATTGAAGACATTGCCGTAACCGCCCGTGGCCAGGACGACCGCATCCGCGCTATGACGGGTCAGTTCGCCGGTTTGGAGGTTGCGAACGATGATGCCTTTGGCGTGGGGAACGCCCTTTTCGTCCGGCACCAGCACGAGGTCGAGCATCTCCGAGTGCGTATACGACTTAACGGTGCCCGCGCCGATCATTTTGCAGAGCGCGGAATAGGCCCCCAGCAAGAGCTGTTGGCCGGTCTGCCCGCGGGCATAAAAGGTTCGACTGACTTGCGCCCCTCCGAACGACCGGTTGTCGAGCAATCCACCGTATTCACGCGCGAAGGGCACTCCTTGGGCGGTGCACTGGTCAATGATGTTCACCGACACCTCCGCGAGCCGGTGCACATTGGCTTCGCGGGCCCGATAATCGCCGCCTTTGATGGTGTCGTAGAAAAGTCGAAATACCGAGTCGCCGTCGTTTTGATAGTTCTTGGCGGCGTTGATTCCGCCCTGCGCGGCGACGGAATGGGCCCGCCGGGGAGAATCGTGGAAGACGAAGTTATGCACGTCGTATCCAAGTTCGGCCAACGTGGCCGAGGCACTGGCCCCGGCGAGCCCCGCGCCGACGACGATGATTTT
>DLVS01000185.1 GCA_003445095.1 Verrucomicrobiales bacterium | reverse complement strand
AATCTACTTGTTCGGCCGAGTTCAGTGCCCGTAGCGGGATTGACCTGGACTACCTGCCCGCTCTGCGTTCCGACATAAGCAAGCCCGTTTGCCGCCGTGACGCAATTCGCCTCACCTAGGGCGGGCAGGAAGCCGCTGCTGTGCGCAGCGGGCGGATCGGAAATGTCGATGATTTGCAGGCCACCTGGACCATCAGCCACCGGGATGAAGCGGCCGCTACATGTTACGCGACGGGCGTCACCCGGCGTGTCGACGCGGGCGATGACGGTCGGATTTTGCCCGGGGGGGCGTTGTACTACTGCCACCCCAGCTCCACTCAAAGCGACGATAATCCGGTCGCCCACGGCACACACATCCACCGCTGATCCTGGCAAGGGAACCGAAGCCACGATGCCGGTCGCGAGCGGGCCGCCTTCGAGCGGATCCAAGCCTGCCTGTACGGCGGCGCCGTCGTTGATCCCGTCGCCGTTGGAATCGGCTAGCGTGGGGCTCGAGCCGACGATGTATTCGGCTAAGTCACCAAGACGATCGTTGTCTCCATCCGCAGTAGTGTCGGGCGCTAGAATGGGCGAGGGCGCGCGGAAGTTTTCTCCCACATTCCCGGATACGAAATCCGACCGTCCAGCCTGCAAGTCCGAAGCCCGAAGTGCGAACAGGCGGAACGGACGATTGGGTGCAAGCAGGACCCCTTCCATCAATGCCCCGCTGCCACCGCTCCGGCCTCTTTGCACCACCTGGCCGGACAACATGTCTACGACCAGCCAATAGTGGAGGCCACGGGAAAATCGCGCCCGAGACGACACCGTGTTGGTCTCAATTACTGCGTGTGGTGAAATCCGGCCCAAACGGGAAATCTGTGAACCCGAAGACGAATCCAATTCAGTCAAGACCCGCCCATCCAGCGTGGCGAAGAACTCCAGCGGCACTACGGGGCCGGCATTCAGCATTACGGCGTCGCCGCACGATGAGAACGCCCACGAACTGAAGTTACCCGGAGCCGCGCGACGCCGGACCACTTCGCGCCGAGTTTCGAGATTGATCAAATACCAGGCCAGCGAGGTTGGGCTGTCGCCGAAGTGGAAAATCATCGTCCGATCAGCACAGTCTGGCCCGAATTGGATCATGTCCTGGGGCTGGACCAAAACCGGCGAAGTCGAATACGGGAAGTTCCCGTTGAACACGACCTGGCGGGTAGCGACATCAATTACCATGAGTGCGATCGTCGCGTCGGTCTTCAACGCGGTGTAGGTCAGGTAACGACCGTGCGGGCTGAAGCGAACCGAAGACGCATTGAGGAATGACGCGCCGAGGGTAATCGTCCGTGAAGCAGCAAAGCCTTGGGCATTGTCCCGAAGGGTCACGAGCTGGACCACTTCGTCGCCTGAAAGACCAGTTGACTGCGGTTGACGGAACACATGTGCAAACGCTTGTTCAGCCGGTCCGAACCCAACGCTATTGGCTGGTCGGAATTGGTTGACTTGAGTCGCGAAAACCAACCGCCCGGAACCCCGCGCCCGAACTTCTGCGGTAATGACGCCGTTGAGCTCACTGAACACCATGTTAAACGCCGATCCACCGTTCGGATTGATGGCCACGGTTGGCGCCCCCGGGACGAGCAATCCGGAATTTGTGCAGCCCTCTTCGATTTGGGCTTCCAGGCAAAACGGCCCAGAAGAGACGCCGCCACCGCCGGCGCCGCCGGTGGGATCGCCATTCGGGTCTCCGCCGCCCGGATCGCCGCCCCCGGGGTCACCGCCCGGATCACCCCCAGAGTCGCCTCCGGAATCACCGCCCGGACTGCCACCCGGATCCGGTGATGGATGCGGCGGCGGTTCCGGGCCCGGGTCAGGCCACGGTGGGAGTGGGGGGTATGGGCCTGGCGGATTGGGGGTAGGTGGCGCTGGGGTCGGCGGAGGAGGAAAGGGAGGAGGAAAAGGACCAGGAGCCGGTGGGGGTGGGGGAACGGGGTACCAAATCGGCGGCTGTGGATTCGGCCAAGTGAGTCTTTGCCAGCCATGCCAACCCGGCTGCCGAACGCCAACTCCAGGGTCGCTGTCCACGAAATTGCCGTCGGCACTTACCGTCATCGTTCCCACCACTTCCCAACGACCGACATCATGGTTGAAGCTGACCAACGCTGTCTTTGACCCGGCCGGCAATCGCTCGCCGGTCGTTGGGCTAGGCAAATTGGGGAATCGAACCGGGACCGGCTGATCGAAGTTTCGCGGCCCATCAGATTGCACCGTGATGTCGAGCACGTGTTCTAGCCCGGCCGGAAGCGGTTCCGGCAATCGGTCGGAAGCGACCGGTGCCAGCCCAACTTTTCCCCCGCGGACCCCGTTGTCTGCGTACAGCGCATTGGCGGGAACCGTGACCGAGACTCCGGCCAACGCTGGGTTACCCGCGACCACGGAGTCCGGGAAGGTGACTACCGTGTCCACCGTCGGCGAAACCGGCCTTAGCGCATCCGCGGGAATGAGTGGCAGGTAGATTACCCCGCTAGGATTCGGCGGATTTGTGGTTACTCCTGCGACGGTCTCCCACGCTTTGCCGACGACGGGGTAATAATCCCGCTGATCCCAAGGCAGGTGACCATCGGTAATTCCGGTAACGGAGGTCCTTCCGTCAACATGGACAAAGAAACGCCCCACTGGCGCGGGTTGCAGCCTGAAGAACCCGTCGGCATCGGTCGTCGTCCGCACCGATAGATCGGAAGAGC
>DLVS01000643.1:708-13019 GCA_003445095.1 Verrucomicrobiales bacterium | reverse complement strand
GGCATAGGCGGCCCATCCGCCAATGACGACGAAGTCCGGAGCAAGGTCGGTACTCAACTCGACCAGAAAATTCCGGATCCGAAGCGCCGTTTGTTCGTCGTCGGCCTGATTCATGCGGAAATCGTGCCACGTAACGCCGAATGACGCCAAGGCGCAACCCAACGGCATCCCGATCGTGCCACGTCCCATCCGCTTGCCGGCGCCGAGGTCGTCCCGCAAGCTCAGCGCGCGATGAGTCTTTTGCCCTTCGGTGATTTGCCTGCTTACGAGCCGCGACGCTTTGTCCCTGCGAGCGCCAATTTAGGAGATGAGCATCAACTGCAGCCCTTGTTTGAGTTGCTGCAACAACGTGCCGCTGAGTGTCGAACCGTGGCGGAACTCGAGCGATGGATCCTCGATTCAGGAGAGCTCGCCGCGGCGATTGAGCAGGAAGGGAGCAAACGTTACATCGCGATGACCTGCCATACGGACGATCCAGAGGCAGAGAAGGCCTATTTGCATTACGTCGAAGAAGTAGAGCCGAAGATGAAGCCTCATCGGTTCGCCCTGGCGAAGACGTACCTGGCGCACCCGTTGCGGAGCCAGTTGCCGCCGGATCGTTACGGCGTGTTCGATCGTGACACGGCGCTGCTGGTGGAGCTTTACCGTGAGGAGAATGTTCCGCTGGAGACCGAAGAAGCGAAGGTCGGCAACGAATACAACAAACTCTCGGGTTCATTAACGGTGGAGTTTCGGGGGGAGCAACGAACGCTCACCCAAATGGGCAAGTATCAAGAGGAACCTGATCGCGCGTTACGCGAAGAGGCTTGGCGGCTGGTCACCGAACGGCGGTTGAAGGAGGCCGATGCCTTTGAAGGATTCTTCGATCAATTGGCCCAACTACGCGGAAAGATTGCGGCCAATGCCGGCTATTCGAACTATCGAGACTACGCGTTTCGAATGCGCGGACGCTTCGACTACACGGCGGGAGATTGCGAAAAATTCCATGACGCGATCGCGGCAGAGGTCGTCCCGGCCGTGCGACAACTGCAGGCGCGGCGCCGCGAGAAGTTGGGAGTAGAGCGATTGCGTCCCTGGGATTTGGCGGTAGACCCGCTGAACCGACCGCCGCTCAAGCCCTTTGGTGAAACCAACGATTTGGAAAAGCGCTCCCAAACGATTTTTGACCGATTGGATCCGGAACTCTCACAGGGATTCCAAAAGATGCGTGAGCTGCGCTTACTCGACTTGGCTAACCGCAAAGGGAAAGCGCCCGGGGGATATCAAAGCACGCTGAGCGAAGCTCGGTTGCCTTTCATCTTCATGAACGCCGTAGGGTTGCAGCGCGATGTCGAGACCTTGCTTCATGAGGCTGGTCACGCCTTTCACGCACTCGCTACTCGGGACGAGCCGCTTTTTGCCTACCGATCCGCGCCAATCGAATTCTGCGAGGTGGCGTCGATGGCGATGGAACTGCTCGGGAGTCCGCATCTCGACGTCTTTTATCCCGAGGCCGACGTGCGCCGGGCGCGCCGCGTCCATCTGGAAGGCATCCTTCACGTTTTTCCATGGATCGCGACGGTCGACGCCTTTCAGCACTGGCTGTACACACACCCGGGACATTCGCGAGCCGAGCGCACGGCCGAGTGGCTCCGCTTAATGGACCGCTTCGGTGGGGACGTCGACTGGTCTGGACTCGAAACGGCGCGCGGGAGTCTGTGGCATAAGCAGCTCCATATTTTTCTCTATCCATTTTACTATGTGGAGTATGGCATCGCGCAATTGGGGGCGCTCCAGGTCTGGGCCAACTCAAACGTGAACCCGCAACGCGCGCTGGCGGATTACAAGGCGGGGCTGGCCTTGGGCGGGGCGCGACCGTTGCCGGAATTGTTTCGGCGAGCGGGGTGCCGATTTGATTTTAGCCGGGAGACACTCGCGCCGTTGATCAGTCGCGTCAGCGATGAGTTGGTGACACTTGATTGAACCGGTGGGCTCGGTCGCTACGTTGCGCTGTGATGCGCGATCATTCGGAAGAGCGGTCCTTTCGCGAGGAGGAAAACCGCCCCTGGCTGACTCAAGGCTTGGTGGTGGCAAACGTGCTAATATTTCTCGGCCAACTGGCGGCTGATCGATATTCGCGTTTCCCGGTGGCCGAATGGTTCGCACTGAGCCTGGCCGGAATGAAGGCGGGCCACCTGTGGCAATTGTTGACCTACCAGTTTCTGCATGGAGGCTGGCTTCACCTCCTACTGAACTGTTGGGCCTTGTACGTGTTTGGCCGCGAACTGGAGCTGAATCTGGGCCGTGCGCGGTTCCTCAAACTATACCTGTTCAGCGGAATTCTGGGCGGCGTCGTGCAACTCCTCTGTTCGATCTTTTCGCCTCGACTGTTTGGCGGGGCTGTTGAGGGAGCGTCGGCGGGTGTCTTCGGATTGGTCGCTGCCTTTGCCGCGCTCTTTCCCCGACGCCAACTGACGCTGCTGATCTTCTTCGTGATACCGGCCACAATCCGGGCTCGGACGCTGTTCATCGCGGCGGTGGTGGTCGCGGTGCTGGGAGCCGTTTTTACGGTGGACAACGTAGCCCACGCGGCGCATCTGGGAGGGATGTTGGGTGGCTTATTGTACTTGAACTGGATGCGGAGTAGTCTGCGCCGGTCCGAGGCCAGAGTTACTCGAGGCGGTGCGAGCGAACGCTTGGCGAAACCTGCCGTTGAACATCGCCGCAGCCGGGCCTAATTTTTGACGCCGTGCTCAGTGACCGTGACTACATCCGCAACTCCGGCAGTGCCAGCCGGATGTCGCTCACGGCTTGGCTGACGATCATCCTGGTCGGCGTCTTCGCGTTTCAGTGCATTAACGATGTGTACTGGCGTACTCCGGTCGAACAATGGCTGGCGCTCACACAGGAAGGACTTCGTCGGGGTTGGATTTGGCAATTGCTCACGTTCCAGTTTCTTCACGCGGGGCTGTTGCACTTGCTGGTGAACCTCATGGTCTTTTGGTGGCTGGGGCATTTCTGCGAAGGGCTTCTGGGGCCGCGCCGGTATTTGCTCGCCCTATTCGGATCGGGCGCGGTGGGCGGTCTGCTCCAAGGCCTGCTCATGCTGGCCTTCCCGATGCACTTTGGGCTCGCGGTGGTCGGGGCGTCGGCCGGCGTCTGCGGGTTGCTGGCAATCTATGCACTTTGTGAACGGGATGCGGAAATCCGTCTCTTCTTCGTCATTCCCATGCGGGCGATTTGGCTGTTGTGGCTGGTCGGCGGGATTTCATTGTTTTTTACCTTGGTTCCAACTCCGCGTGAATTTGACGCTCACGCGGCTCATCTTGGAGGGCTCTTAGCGGGGATCGCATGGGTGAAGTTGGGTTGGCACCAAGAGTATCAGCCGTTGCCAGGCACCGCTTTGCTACAACGAATCCGCGGTTGGTTCGTGCGCCGCCCGAAGGCAAAGCCGCAAGCGTCCGCTCGTTGGCGAAAACTGGAATGGGACTCGGCTCCCGGCCGCCCTGACTCGGAGAATGCTGACGAATTCATCGCCAAGGAAGTGGACCCGATTCTCGACAAAATGAACGCCCACGGTCCCCAGAGCCTCACTGAACGGGAGCGGCGTATCCTTGAGCAGGCCGGCCAACGAATCTCGAAACGCTGACTCGGATCGTAGATTCTGACTTTTTCCAGCTTCAACGCCATCTAGGTTCCGCGCAGGATCGCGCCGTGATTGCGCGATATACGCGGCCCGAAATGCGGGCCATTTGGACCGACGAGAATAAGCTGCGGATTTGGTTGCAGATTGAGCTCTTGGCGAGCGAGGCGTTGGTCGCCGAAGGCGTCGTTCCCGCGGCCGACTTTGAGAATATCAAGGCTGGGTCCGAAGTCTGGTTCGCGAACTTGCCGGGTCTCGTCGAACGGCAGAAAGAACTCGAGCGCACGCTGAATCATGACGTGATCGGGTTCACCACGGCAGTGGCCGAGAAGATTGGCGCTCCGGCCAGTCGCTGGTTGCACTTTGGTCTGACCTCAAGCGACGTGGTGGACACCGCGTTTGGATTGCAGCTCAAGCAAAGCGCCGAACTGCTCCAGGTTGCCGTGGGGCAATTGCGCCAGGCGATCGCTATCCGCGCGCGCGAGTACCAGTTCACGCCGTGCGTCGGTCGCAGTCATGGCGTCCACGCGGAACCCACCACGTTTGGGCTGAAGCTCGCGCTTATGTACGATGAGTTTGGTCGCACCGCGGAACGATTGGCGCGAGCGCAATCGAGCGTTGCTGTAGGGAAGCTGAGCGGAGCCGTTGGCACGAGCGCCCACCTTTCGCCCGCCATTGAAGCTCAGGTCTGTGCTCGCCTGGGATTGCGACCCGCCCCGCTGGCGACCCAAGTCGTCCAACGTGACTTGCACGCCGAATTCATGAACACGTTGGCTTTGACCGCGGCGAGCATCGAACGTTGGGCGGTGGAGTTTCGGCATTTGCAGCGCACGGAAGTGTTGGAGGCGGAAGAGCCGTTTACCTCAGGCCAAAAGGGCAGTAGCGCGATGCCGCACAAGCGCAATCCGATCACGTGGGAACGGTTGACCGGGCTGGCTCGGGTCATTCGCGGGAACGCGGTGGCGGCGATGGAAAATGTGGCGCTGTGGCATGAGCGGGATATCAGTCACAGCTCGGTCGAGCGAATTATCTTTCCCGATTCTTGCATTTTGTTGGACTACATGCTGGGGCTCTGCCTTCGCCTGATGCAAGGCCTGCGAGTCTATCCGGAGAATATGAAGAAGAACCTCGGGCTCAGCCTCGGGATGTGGAATAGCCAAACCGTGCTCTTGGCATTGATTCGCAAGGGTCTCACTCGCGAAGCGGCCTACGAACTCGTCCAGCGCAACGCGATGAAAACCTGGGAGACCAAGCACGCCGGCCGCGATGACGCGAATTTCTTGGAACAACTCCGTTTCGACCCTGAAGTCGCCGCGCAGTTCCAGCCGGGCGAACTTGAGAAACTGTGTTCCCCCGATTTTCATTTCCAGCATGTCCGGCAACGTTTTGCAGTCGTCGGCCTCTAAGTGACTAACGGGCTGACTAATGGACGTATTGCCTCAATTATTTGCCTGAGCCTCCTCTGAGGCGACGAGGCTGCGCCGTCTCACTCTCTTCAGTTTCGCGGACTGTTTGGCCAAATAAGGCTGAAACTCATGCGCGACGTGCGGCGGAACTTGCGCCAGAAACTGCGCCGCGTCTCCCGCATAGTTGCTTTCCAACACCTGGCCGACCGCGTGTAGCCTCGCGATGACGGACGCCGCCGTATGCGGAATCTGCAAGCGCAGCCGGGTCCGAATCGGCCTCAGCAATACGCCGAGCTCTGCTTTGAGATCATCTAACCCGGTGCTCATTCGCGCTGAGACGCAGACGGCCGGAGAATAGTGCGACGCGAGGCGAACGGCCGCGGAAGCGCCCGCGTCCCGGTCCACTTTATTAAATACCATCAAGGTCGGCCGATCAGCGGCGCCAATCTCCGCGAGGACGGCGTTCACCGCTCGAATCTGCTCTTCAGCCTGGGGATGGCTGGCGTCCACCACGTGAATCAACAAGTCGGCCTCGACGACTTCCTCTAGCGTGGCTTTGAACGACTCAACCAAACCGTGCGGCAGCTTCCGGATGAACCCCACCGTATCCGAGAGCAGCACGCTCTGGTTGGTGGGCAAGCGCAGCCGACGAGTCGTGGGGTCCAAGGTGGCGAACAATTTGTCTTCGGCCAAGACACCGGCCCCGGTGAGGGTGTTAAGCAGAGTGGATTTGCCGGCGTTGGTGTATCCCACAATCGAGGCCAGCGGCCACTGATGACGCTGACGCCCGGAGCGCTGAGTCGTCCGTTGACGTCGGACGATTTCCAATTCTTGGCGAATCTTGGTGATGCGCTCTTGGGTTCGCCGCCGGTCGGCTTCGAGCTGCGATTCGCCCTCGCCGCCAATGGATCCCGTGCTGCCGCGTTGGCGGGACAAGTGGGTCCAAAAGCGGGTCAAGCGAGGCAGGATGTAGTCGAGCTGAGCAAGTTCAACTTGCAGTTTGCCTTCGCGAGTTCGGGCTCGGCGGGCGAAGATATCGAGAATCAGTCCAGTGCGATCAAGAACCTTCGTCCCGAAGATTTCCTCCAGATTGCGAGCTTGGGCGGCGGTGAGCTCGTCATCGAAGATCACGGTATCCACGTCCGCGGTTCGGCAAAATTCGGCAAATTCTGCGGCTTTGCCCGCGCCGATGAAGGTTGAAGGGTTGGGCCTTTCGAGTCGCTGAACGCCATCTCCCGCCACCGTTGCTCCGGCGGTCGCCGCGAGCTCGGCCAGCTCGTCCAATGAATCGCGAACATCGATCTCGGACCCAGATCTCAATTCGAGTCCGATAAGAAATGCGCGAACTGTCTTTCGATCGGCCGTATCAAGCAGGGCTTTCACTAGTGCGTGGAGGTCAGGTTACTGCATTCGACCGCACTGTCCATCGAAGGAAAAGGGGCGGCGCGACGATTTAGGCAGTGGGAGCTGACCTGAGGAGACTCAAATTCAGCGTTGGCTGGGATCGATGGAAGTGGGTTCGACGGTGAAGGGCGATTTCGGTTGCACGAAGGGAATCGGTTGGCTGCGAAAAAAGACGAGCCGATACGCTACGAAAGCGACGAAGAAAGTAGCGAGCGCGATCCCCGCCAGGCGTCGGGTCGTTCGCCGAGTTTCGGGCGAGAGGGAAGGGCGCATCGACAGCAGCGGTTCCCGTTTGCCCGCGATCAATTGCTGCGTCCGCCCCAACACCCAGCCACGGTCGAAGCGTCCCGGCGCAGTGAGCACGACTTGATAAAACCGTGACTCGCAGCCGTTGCGTGGGCACTCACCCAACCGAAGCTTCTCCAGTCGCGGAGAGAGTCGGCGGTCGTGATCCTCGGACGCGGCCAGCGCGAGTTCTCCGAGCTCGGTTCCCGTGAGACCCAGGCCGCAGGCAACGCAGGTCGCCTTGACTCCCGCCGCGAACAAACCATTGAGTTCTTGTCCCCCAATGCCCGCCTCACCGAGCGCTCCGGCCAGGGCGGCATTGACCTTGGCTAGTTGATTGATCGGAAGGCGCAGCTCAGACAGCGAAGGCGCGGTGGGCAAAGGGGCCTGAGCGGGTTCAGGGGTAGGTTGGGAGCTGTCAGCCATTGGAGACGGTGCTCTTATCCCGCAGTCGGTCCCGAGGCAACGTTCGATTGATGGGGAATAACAGGAATGATGCCGCCAGGCCTGCTCAAATCCCTCGCCCGGCGCCGACACCGTAGGCGCCCAAAGCACTCTACTTTCCTTTATACCACATCCAGTCGGCGGTCGCCTCGTATGGGTGCAGCGGATCTGTCGCCAGTGAGCGAGTGAAGTTGTGCTGTTTCACGTGGCCGTCGGCAAAAAGGATGGGAGAGACAAACCGCCCGGGGGCATTGCGCGGATCGACAAACTCCACCGGCCCGGCCGCTCCAAAGTGCCATTGATACCAGCGCGGACCGGAGTCTGGACACCCAAAAAGCCGGGCGGGCGGCTCGTACATCACGATGAAACGCACGGGCTCAGGAACCCATCCCTCCGGCCGCCCCGCCAGCGTCTCGGGTACAGTCGTCGCATTGTCGAACAGCAGAAAACCGCCCCCGCTGGGTACCGTCAATTGCCCGCCATTATACCAGTAACTCATGCCAATGGTCTTGAAGTTGGAAGGAATCCACTTGGGCCCGCAATCCGCACCAGAACACGTAAAGATGGGCTGTCCTCGATCATCAGTGCAGCGAAAAAGATCCGATGGTTTGATGTAAGGCCAGAGCGGCCGAGACCGAGCATTCGGGAAGCACACCGTGTTGATCGAGTCCCGCCCCCCCAGCGTTGCCAGCGTTCCTCGCGGCGCCGGATCCATGACATTTCCCGTCGTCGGGTCGAGTTGCGGCACCGCGGCGGGCGGGTATTTGTTTTGATGGTCGTCGATGTACATTTGGATGGCCAAGCCGATCTGCCGCAAATTGTTGACGCAGCGAATCAGGTTAGTAATGCGCCCGCCGCTCGCGAGCGTGGCCATGCGCGTGACGCAAGCATTCAAATCGCGGAAATTGCCCATCCACAACGCACGACTCGAAACCGCAAAATCGAGAAACGCTTCGCGGGCCGTCTTGTTCATCGTGATGTTCACCCCTAAAACCCGGGCCGCAAGCTCGAGCTCGTAATCGAGGTTGGGTTCGATGTCTTCGGGACGTTCTCGTAAAGCGGGCAAACGAAATGTCCACAAATTAATGCGGGCATAAAGATCCTCGCGAAATTCACCTTTCACGGCGAGGGTCCCGAGGTCGCGATTCGTCCCAGCAATCAGTAAAAAATCACTTTTGACTTCTTGATCGGCACCTACCGGGTAAAACGCTTTTTGCTCGATGGCGCGCAAAAGCATGGCTTGTTCGTCGACCCCGAGCTCTCCGATTTCATCCAAAAAGAGAAGGCCTCCGTCAGCTTTGCGGAGCAGCCCGGGTCGATCGGCGACGGCTCCCGTAAATGCGCCGCGCTTGTGCCCGAAAAGAGTGGCCATTGCGGCGTCTCCGCGGAGCGTTGCGCAATTGACCGGAACGAATTCGCCTTGAATCTGTCGCCGCGATTTTTTCAATTCGTGAATGCGTGCAGCAAGCTGGCTTTTGCCGGCTCCGGTGGGCCCCATCAGCA
Source organism: Verrucomicrobiales bacterium (assembly GCA_003445095.1). GTDB lineage: Bacteria > Verrucomicrobiota > Verrucomicrobiia > Limisphaerales > UBA9464 > UBA9464. Next base: position 4,355 of record DLVS01000643.1, on the reverse strand, counting down.
GCATCGGGGCACGAGAGGCTTTGGCGACTTCTTCAATGCGTTCGATGAGCCGATTAAAAGCGGCGTTTTTCGTTTCGATTCCCGCCTTGAGAAAACTTTGGCCTTCTTTACGTTCGCGCACGAAACGAGATAAAATGCGATCGTACCGGGACAAATCCAAATCCACGATCGCATACGAACCAGGACTATCGAGCGGTTCTTTGCGTTCCCGGCGGGGCGGCGCCGATTGCACGACGCGCGCCGGGAAATACCGGGCCTCGGTCAATAAAAACAAACAAATCTGGGCGACGTGGGTGCCCGTCGTCAAATGCACGAGATAATCTTCGTGGTCGGGTTTGAATGAATATGTGCGCGCCAAATCGTGCAGCGTGGCGTAAACTTCCTCGAAATCCCACGGATCCTTCCAATGCAATTCGAGGCGCTCGACGGTCGTCTCTGGCGACACATGGCGCACATCGACGTTGACTTGATCGGCCAACTCCCGCGAATTCTTGTCGTGCAACAATACGAGGCGACTGACGAGCAAATCTTCGTGCTGACACAACGCAATCGTCGGACGCCACCTGTCCCAACGGGCGGGACCTTTGCCCGCATCGAGGGTCGTGCCCAAAATGCTGAAAACAACGAGGGGACGGGAAGCCATGCTGGGGACGCTAGCATGAAATTGGCCCAGTGTATCGGAATTTATCCGCTCATCTAGTTTTTGGCCCGCTCATCCCTCTTCTGCCCCAGGCACGCATCGTGCATTCTACGGTGACGACAACTCAACGAGGATACGACCATGACCGACTCCAACCATGTGACATTCGAAACCGCTGGCGTGCCTGTGAAGGCGTGGACCAAAGGGGTTCCCTTCGAGGCCGAGGCGGAGGCGCAATTGCGTCGTGTCGCGGCATTGCCGTTCATTTACAAATGGGTTGCCGTAATGCCCGACGTTCATGCGGGAAAAGGGGCAACCGTGGGAAGCGTGATTGCGACCAATGGCGCGATCATTCCGGCCGCAGTGGGAGTCGACATTGGTTGTGGAATGATTGCTGTCGAAACGACCTTGACGGCAGCGCAATTGCCCGATGACTTGAAATCGATTCGTTCGGCCGTGGAAAAGGCTGTTCCACACGGACGAACCAATAATGGTGGACCTGGCGATCGTGGGGCGTGGGCGAATTTGCCCCCGCGCGTGGCGAATGCGTGGAAGGACTTGGAGCCGGGTTTCAAGCGGATCGTCGAGCGGGATGCAACGCTGGGTCGCGGCGTGACCCCCGAACATCTTGGAACGCTCGGTACGGGAAACCATTTTATCGAGATGTGCCTGGACGAACGAGATCACGTCTGGTTCATGTTGCATTCGGGTTCTCGTGGCGTGGGAAATCGGATTGGAAGCTTGTTCATCGAGCGGGCGAAGCGCGAAATGGAGCGCTGGATGATTCAGCTTCCGGATATGGACTTGGCGTACTTGCCCGAGGGATCGGACCATTTCGGCGCCTATTACGACGCGCTGAAGTGGGCGCAGGATTATGCCCGGACCAACCGGGCGCTGATGATGGAAGCAACGCTCGAAGCTGTGCGGGCGACGGGAATCTTGCCGCCGTTCGAATTGGGAAGTGAGGCGGTGAATTGCCATCATAATTATGTGGCCAAAGAGCACCATTACGGGAAAAACGTTTGGGTGACGCGTAAAGGCGCAGTGCGGGCAGGTGACGGAGAGCTCGGAATCATTCCCGGAAGCATGGGTGCAAAAAGCTTCATCGTGCGCGGAAAAGGAAATCCGCAATCGTTTTGCTCGTGTAGTCACGGCGCGGGACGCAAAATGTCGCGAACGGCAGCGAAGAAGGCGTTTTCGCTCGAGGATCATGCGCGCATGACCGCGGGAATCGAGTGCCGCAAAGACGCGGACGTGATTGATGAAACGCCCGGTGCGTACAAGTCAATCGATGACGTGATGACCGCGCAAGCGGACCTCGTCGATATCGTGCATACGTTGCGACAAGTGGTTTGTGTGAAAGGGTAAAACCATGTTGACGCTGGATGGATCGGCCGGGGAAGGTGGGGGGCAAATCTTGCGCACGTCGCTCGGTTTGTCGGCATTGACCGGACAACCGTTTCGGGTGCATTCGATTCGGGCGCGTAGGTCGCGTCCGGGGCTCATGCGCCAGCACCTATGCGCCGTGCGCGCAGCCGCGGAAGTTTCCGGCGCGACGCTCTCCGGGGACGAAATTGGTTCGCGAGAATTGGTTTTTCAACCTGGAACAGCGCGTTCCGGGACGTACCATTTTGCCATTGGCAGCGCAGGAAGCGCGACGCTCGTGTTGCAAACCGTGCTTCCGGCGCTGCTTCTGGCCGAAGGGACGTCCACGTTGGTTCTCGAAGGTGGCACCCACAATTCAATGGCGCCGCCCTGGGACGCCATTGACCGGGCGTTTTTTCCGCTCGTCCGGCGCCTCGGGGCCAAACTTTCGGGCGCACTTCATTCGTATGGGTTTTACCCTGCTGGAGGGGGAAAACTCGAAGTGACCATTGAAGGCGGGGCCAAGCTCGGGGAATTGATTCTTCGCGAACGCGGAAAAGTCGTGGAAACGCAGCTTCGCTCTTTGATTTCGCAAATTCCGGGAATCGTCGGTGTCAAAGAAGTCGAGGCGTTTTGTAGTGCCGTTCCGTGGTGGGATCGCGAGAAATCTCGTCCCGAAGTCATTCGTCGGAGTCCTGGTCCTGGTAATGCGATGGTCGCGGAAATCGTTTCCGAAAACGTCACCGAAGTATTCACCGTTTTTGGCGAACGCGGAATACCATCGGAAACAGTCGCGGGGAACTTGGCGAAAGAAGTGCAGCGGTATGCAGACGCCGATGTTCCCATTGGCGAACACCTGGCCGATCAAATCATGTTGCCCATGGCCCTCGGGCGCGGAGGCGCATATCGGACGGTTGCGCTCACGGATCACACGCGTACGCAAGCCGAAGTGATTCGTATGTTTTTGGGGACGACGATCCGATTTACCGAAACGAAACCCGACGATATTCTCGTCGAGGTTTTACCGCGTTAATTTCGCGATATGTCACAATCCGTGCCAGCCAAAAGTCACCGAGCCCGAGGGGAGTCGCGGCGGTTCGAGCGCCAAAACGTACTCGGTGCGGCGATTGCGGGCTTCCGCGACTTCGTCCGCCGTCTTCACGAGCAATGCATGCTCGCCAAATCCTTCGAACGAAACTGGCAATTTGAGTCCTTTGCTGCGGAACCAGGACGCAATGGACCGAGCGCGTTTACGGGACAACGTAAGGTTATGCTCGGGGCTGCCGACGCTATCGGTGTGGCCCTTGATATAAAGAGCAACATTCGGCAGATCCTTGTGTTTGTTCAAGATTTCTTTGATCTTGTCGAGGCTCGCTTGGAGCTTGGGCACTTCGGAATCTCGAATGGCATCCGAATCCGTCTCGAAATTGACTTCCTCATGGTCGATCGACACGTTCCACGGCACGATCTGCATGCCGGTATAACGTCCTGCCGTGTCGTAACCCCAAACTTCGATTTTCAAAATGGGTTCGACCTGTGACGGAACCCATGAAATCGCCAACGTGGTCCCCGGTGCCGCGCCGCTGAACCCTTTGGCCGTATCCGCAATGGTGCGTCCGGACTCAAGATCGGAAGAGCGTCG
>DLVS01000643.1:0-565 GCA_003445095.1 Verrucomicrobiales bacterium | reverse complement strand
CCGCAATGGTGCGTCCGGACTCACCCACCACCTTGAGCTCGACCTTGCACGCCGGCTGATTTAGTTTGACCTCCAAACGATGGTCGTCGAGATTGACTTGGGCACGATCGATCGTCATGGCCAATTTTTGCGAGGGTGCTTTGGCACCTGGTGGTGGCTCGCAAGAAATCATTGGTTTGGGTGGAGCCTCTTGCGGTTCCGAGGCCACGGGTTTGTCCGACGTCGACGAGTGATCCTTCTCCACGGGGACCGTTTTATCCGGTACGCCAGATTTGACGTCGTTCGATGATGTGTCGCCACCGTTCGACGAATCGCCCGAAGTTGTCGAATCCGACGTTTGATCCGGGTCTTTGGCTTGCGGATTTCCCGCACACCCAAGGCCCAAAAGGAACAAGGAACAGAGCACGTAGGACGCTGCTTTGGCCATGATTGGGATCTTTACTGCAAGAACGCGCGCGATTCCAGGGTAAAACTTCGTGCGCTTGGTGACTCGATTCAATTTCGGAGCAAGCGTGTGTAGATGACGGGCGGTTTGCGGACGACGCGGCGTTCGAGCACTTCCCCG
>DLVS01000685.1 GCA_003445095.1 Verrucomicrobiales bacterium | reverse complement strand
CAGCTCCGGGCCGGCCTTTCGCAATGTCGCGTCTAATTCTTCTCTGGCGTCACTACGAAAGGCCGCGCCTCCGGCGCGGGGCCGCCGTAGCGCGGCAGCCCTACCGGGTTAATGGCCCCAATACGCATCAGTATTTTGGAGGTCCTTGTTATCCCGGAACGTTAGGGAGCGACTCCGCGCAGCACTCGAATCCGGTGGTTTTCGCTGTCGCCGATGAAGATTGCACCATCGGAATCAACGAAGACCCCGTGGGGGCGGCTCAGTTTGGTTTCGCGGGGATTCCCAACCGGACCGTCGCCACGAATCCCGGTGCCGACGACTGTCTCGATCATCCCTCGATTCACATCAATCCGTCGGATGGCATGGTTTTCAGTGTCGGCGAGATAGACATAGCCGTTTGGCGCCACCGCAATTCCTTTCGGGCCCGAGAGCGTCGCTTCTTTGGCAGGCGCGGCATCTCCGGTGAAGCCCTTTTGGCCCGAACCCGCCATATGCCGGATGACTTTCCGCGCGAAGTCGAAACGCAGCACTTGGTTGCCTTCGCGTGTCACCAGCCACAGGTCTCCGGCCGCATCGAAATCAACTGAACGCGGACCGTTCAACGGGGTACCGCTGATAGGCGAATTGTCGGGTGTCGGTCCGGCTCGACCCGTGCCGGCAAAGGTGTGAATCGACCCAGTCTGGGCGTCGACGCGACGGACGACGTGGTTGCCGATGTCAGCGATATACAAGTCACCGTCCGGACTTAGTTGAATGCTGATGGGCCCTTGCAACTCGGCGCGCTCGGCAGGACTGCCATCACCCGAGTAGCCAGGCTTCCCTGTGCCGGCCACCGTGCTGATGCGCCCGGAAGAGAGTTCAACTCGGCGGATGGCGTTGTTGCTCGTGTCAGCGATGTACAGACGACCCTGACGGTCGAAGCGAATTTCATGCGGGTTCTTCAACGTTGCTTCGCGCGCAGGTCCGCCGTCGCCAGAGTACCCTGGCTTTCCGGTGCCAACGACCGTCGTAATTCTCCCATCAACCGCGATACGACGGATGACGTGCGCTTCGTAATCAGCGAACCACAACGCCCCGTCCGGCCCGCGGATCAGTCCAAAGGGATTGTTCAACGCCGCTGAAGTTGCCAGCCCTCCATCGCCGCTGAAGCCCGCGGCCCCAGAGCCGGCGAAATTGGTGATCACCGCGGCGTCAGCCCGGACACGATTCGTGCCGGCAGTCTCCGCTTGGGTACCGAACAATTTTGCGCTCACCCACAGACCCAGACCGATCAGGGCGCTCGTCGCCAGCCGACCAGCGTTTCTCTGCCATCGTATTGGCATAGCATTCATCTCCATTCTTCCCGACACCTCGATCGTGTTAGCGACGGTCCGGCTTTGGATACGTGAGAACCAAATCCACTTCTTCCGCGCCGACGGCTCGCCGAGTCGCTTCAGTCCATACCGCGAACGGCGCGATTCCTAGGGCGGTTTCTAGTAGTTTCGCAAACTCGCCGCCCGTGCCGCCCGGCTGGAACGCGATCTGGCTGACGTTCCCGTCGGAGTGCAGACGGAACGTGACCACCTCGCGACACTCGTCGAACGGTAGGGTGAAAAGCCGCTTGGAACCTGGTTCCTTGGCAAACTTATCAACTCGCTCGCGGAGTTCGGAGTATAGCCGTTCAAGGTAGGGTTCTGGGGGAAGGCCAAGGCGTGCCTTATCGGCTTTGGCGATCGGAGCGCTATCCGCTAAGCGAGGCTTAGTCGGGCGCGTCGGGTTAACCAGCGAGGGGGCCGGCACCGCTGAGCCCAATTTCGCCTCGGTAGGCTGTCGCTCGCGTTGGGCAGCCGTTATCGCCTGAACTTCCTGGCGCAATTCGCCGGACCGCAGACGAACCTTTTCCCAAGTCGTCTTCGGCCATTCACGCTGCAGGTCGAGCAATTCGCGTTGCGCATCGGGATTGATGAATTCTACGGCCACCACCATCCACGCGGCGCCTTCGACTGCGTTCGTTACCACACCTTCACCCTTCAAAAGCCGATGCCCGACTTTCCACTGCGCCATGGGAAGGCCTCGGGAAGCGGCTGCCAAAAACCAACGCGTCGCTTCGGCATCGGCATTCGCGGCCGCGCTGAGGAGCAGTGCATTGGCGAGCGATTCTTGGGCTTCGGCAACCCCGCTTTCAGCCGCCAAACGCAACATGGCATCCGCGTCTTCACCGGGATTCGGAGCCAACTGCCCCGACCTGATCAACACGGAGCATCGGTAAACGGCCTCGGGAATCCCATTTTGCGCCGCGGCATGAAACCAGTAGGCCGCTGCGTCTTGATTGAAGGTCACGCCGTCACCCTGGGCATACAATTCCCCCAGGAGAAACTGGGCCGAGGCGAGACCATTCGTCGCGGCCATCTCGAGCCAACGCACTGCCGACTCCGGCTCACGCCGAGCACCCTCCGGCTGGAGAATGAGTAGGGCCCGGTTGTAGGCCGCTTCCGGAACACCATTGGAGGCGGCCCGCTCATACCATCGCGCGGCCTCGGTCAAGTTCGGAGCGTTCGTGCCGTCCGGACGTGAGAATTGGAGCGCATAGTCGAACATGGCTGGCGGGTATTCCAGTTCGGCCGCGATCCGTAGATATTTGGTCACCCGCGCGGCTGCCGTGGGATCGATGGGCTGATTTGTCGAGGCTGCGCGTTCACTCCGATATCGCTCATAGGCTGCCGCGCCCGCCATCGGATAACGCGGCGTCAGCGCCTGCCGCGCCTGGGAGCTGACCACGATCATCGAGACGAGGGTGAACCCCACGGCAACCCTTGAACGAGCAGCTCGATCCCTCGAGTTCATGGCAGTTTCAATACCAAATCGTGAACCCGCCGTCACTTTCTTGGGCCGCGGCTGGCAGCCCCCAGATCGGCACTCCTGGGACATGCTTGATTCGCCCCTCCGCGGCGCTCCCTGCTTTGGTCACTTTCCAGGCGAGGGTTCCGCCCCGCTGCCATCCGGTTCCTTCAGTCCACACCACCAACATTTGTCCGTCGGTGCTCTGAACCGCGACGGGGTGATTGGCGCGCTGACCCAGGCCAGATACGGCAGTGACGCGGGGCGACGGATTCTCGCCGAGGTGGCCGAGTTGGATGGTTCCTTGACGCGACCACACTGCGAAGGGCGCACCAGGAACGAACCGCGTGGTTGTCATGGGGCATTCCGAGAGGTTCCAGCGGTCTAAGCGTTGGCTCGAAAAGGAACGACCATCGTCGTGCGACCTCAGCCAAACCATGCCTCTCTCATTTCCATTCTCGGCGCTGCGATAGAGGATGGACGCGTGTTGCGGGCCGTGGAACCCGGCTTCCAGGCCGCAACACGCGCACACGCCCAAGTGCGGCGTATCAATTCGACGCGGTTCGCTGAACGTTTTGCCGTCGTCGCTCGAGGCGGCCAGATAAACGCCGCGCGCCGTCTCCGAATCACCTTCGGGTGGCGGAGTTTTGGGTGCGCCGTGCCATACCGCCCATACCAAGCCTTTCTGGTTGCTGGCGACGGCGGCCCCGCCATCGAGGTGTCGGGTGGTGCCGCCAAGGAGATTTCGCTGAGTTTCGAAGCTAGCTCCATCATCGCTGAGCCGGCTGAAGAGCAAAGGAGCGCTTTCGTCAGCTTTAGCTTCGGCCATTGACGATCCGTTCCAAACGACGAGCGCGCGGCCGTTCTCGCCGAGAGCCAAGCGGGGCCCGCGGACGGTGCCGATCGCGATCGCGCTACCAGGTTGTGAATTGACGACGATCGGTTTGGACCAGGGCAGGGTGGGCTGGGATCGCGTGGTGTAATGAATGTCCGCCGATTTCGGATCGCCCGCGAGATAGATCAGGTGAACTCGGCCCCGTGCATCGGTCACTGCAGCAGGCTGCAGCCCCTGCTCAGGGACGCGTTCCAATCGGACCTCTCCCGCAAGCAGAGGAAGGGCGGCGGCAATTCCAACGGCCAGTGGGATTGTGATTCGATTCATGGCAAAGTTTCTTGTCCAGTTTTCCGTCGGAGTCAACCCAGCGTGCCCGCGATTTGGGTGGATGTCGATCGGACGGGGCTAGCCCAAGTTCCGCAGTTGCTAAAACGCGTAAAGGGCAGATCAACGAGTTACGGGGATCGTGACTCGCTTTTCTGCACTACATTGGCTGAACCGGCGGGCGGAGCGCATCGCCGGGCAAGTCCTCAATAAGGCGGGTGCCGGTGGGCAGCTCCAGCCCGAGGCGGACCAGAAGTTCGGCCACGCGGCGTTCGGGCCGGGCCACCACCCGCAGGCGCAGCTCGTGGTCTTGCTCGCCCCGCCGGACGGGCACGACCACGTCCATACTTTTGATCGTGGCCACTTCGGCCACCAGTTTGCGGGCGCAAGTGCCCAGGCC